>NZ_WWSL01000013.1:0-61135 GCF_009875845.1 Collinsella sp. BIOML-A6 | reverse complement strand
AGGTATCGGGTTCCCACATTCATCCGCACATGTGCGGATGAATGTGGGAGGTGTTCGGATAAAGTTGATAATCAAGGTTCGTCCTGAAAAACGTGCCGCTGACAGAGAGTCCTATCGCTTTAGTTTAGTGGTGTGCTACACTGCTACGGGCAAATGCTCCATGCATTGTTTTATTGCATAGAACGGGCGAACGATGCCCGATGTCAGTATCAACTTCGATGCCTTTTGGCGGGTTTGGCGGTGATCGATGAATATCGAGAACATGTTTGACAAGCCTGATGTCAAGCAGCTGGTCCACGCATTTAGTCTTTTGGACGACGAGAACGATATTCAAGCGTTTTTAACCGATATCTGCACACCGCGCGAGATCTGCGATCTTTCTCAGCGCCTGCAGGTCGCGCGTTATCTGGATGAGGGCGAGCCCTATGTTGAGGTTCAGGCCCGCACCGGCGCTTCGTCCACCACCGTGAGCCGCGTGTCCAAGGCGCTTAATGGCGAGTACGGTGGCTATCGCAAGATCCTCATCAAACTGGAGGATGGCGAGTAGACCAGCGGCAAAAACGAATTGCGCAGAACCGTCCCTTCGGGGGCGGTTTTTTTGATCCCTTGGGGGCGGAGGAATCAAATCTGTTGGCGTGGGGCAAATCTGTCCGCGTGGGCGGGTAGGATGAATACATTGATTATTGCGAACGGTTTGAGTGGAGGACCATGCCTGTTCGAATCTATACCACCGATACCGGTACGAACTTGAGCGATGCCGAGGCATCGTTGCTCGCCGACTTGGTTGCCCGCCACGGGCGTGCCGTTTTGCTGGCGCCCTCGTTTGCCGAGCTCGATCTGTGCCGCCACGATGCTGCGGTTGCTGGCGCCTCGCTAGGTGTTGACTACAAAACCCCCGCGTCGTGGCTTCGTTCGCTGTGGGAGCTTATGGGCGATGGCCGCAGCTTCGTCGACAACATGCAGCGCCAGATGCTGTTCTCGGACATGGTCGCCCGTCGCGACGATGCCGACCTGCAGCCGCTTTCGCGCAGTCAGGGCACGGTGCGCATGCTCGCGCGCATGGCCCGCGATGTGCTGCCGGGCGTAGCGGGAACGGGTGCTGAGCGCTGCTGCGGCGACGTTTGCCGGCCCGATCCCAAGAGCGACGCCGAGGCTCGCGTGTTCGATCTGTTGAGTGCCTATGCGAGCGGCTTGGACCGTCGAGACATGGTCGAGCCCTGCGAGGCGGCTGACCTTATGGCCGGGGTGCTGGCCGACAACCTTCCGGCGTGCGCCCGCGCGGTATGTGTGCGCGGTGTCACGTCATTTACGTATAGCCTGCTCGAGCTGCTGTCGGCCGTGGCGAACAGCGGGGGAGAGGTCGTTGTGCTGCTCGCTCGCGAGCAGGCGGCGATGCGTGAGGAGCTGGCCACGGCCCTTGATGCCCGCGGCGTGCTGTTTGAGGCCGCGCCGCTGGGGGAGGGTGCCGCCGTGCCCCAGACTGCCTCCAAGTCCGCCGCACAGCCTACCTTTGTAGAGGTTGCCGGCCCTCACGCCCGCGCCCGCGCCTATGTGGATGCAATCGATGAGCTGGTAAAAACGTGTGAGGACGCCGCGGTCGACGGCGGTGTCGAGGCGTCCGCGGACCCCGTGCGCGTACTCGTGGTGTCTGCCCGGGCGCCCCAACTGTTCGGTGAACTCGCTGCCCGTTTGGCGGCGCGTCATATTGCGGCCGAGACAACCGAGTTTACGGCGTTTTCCCAATCCATCGCGGGCAGGCAGTTCTCGGCGCTCGCCAATCTGATCGAGCGCATGAAGGCCGCCGACGAGGGCATCGCCTCCAAGACCGAGTGGTGGCCCGCGCCGGAGCTTACCGACTGGATTTACAGTCCGCTTTCGGGTGCCGATGCCGCCAGCGCGCGCACCTTCGACAAGAACATGCGCCTATCGCGCGGCAAGACCACCACGGCCGTCAAGAGCCTGCTGCAGAGCGTGCAGGGCCAGGTCAGGTCCTCGCGCAAGGCTGCCAGTGATGAGAACTGGTTTAAGAACGTGCCGTGCGTGGTCTCGGACGTGTTTCAGGCGCTGTGGCGCGACAAACCCGTGACGGCGCTCAAGGCCATGCTCGCCGTTGCCGAGGCGCTGCCCGATCGCGCCCTTGGAGGCCTTGACGGTCAGGCTCGTCGCCAGGCAGAGACGGCCCTGCTGCGCCATGCCATCGACATCCTTATGAACGATGCTCGCGCACTCGACGTGTCACAGGCGGCAACCGTTCCTGTGCTCGACGGCGTTCGCACCAAGGTGGACCAGCGCAGTACCGCTTACGATTACGAGACCTACGAGGTCGATCGCGCGCCGCGCGCCCAGGTGCGCTTTACGTCGCTTGCCGATGCGGCAGCCCTGCGCCCCGACAGCTACGATGCCGTGCTGTTTGCCGACGTCGATCTGGACAGTTATCCGCTCTCACTTGAGGAGGGCCCGCTGGCCACGCTGACGGCAGAATTAGATCGCAGCGGTGTGACGCTTGAGCCTGCCGCCTTGTTGCGCGTGCGCTTCGGCCGCGCGATGCAGGCTGCGCGCGGCCCGGTTGCGCTTGCCCGCGTGACGCACGATCGCCAGGCACGCGAGTGCTATCCGGCGGCTGCATGGACCGAGCTTCGAGCGCACGCCGAGGCCACTGGCGCCGCCAGGGTTTCGTTCGTGGGCGAGGGCGGTATCGTCGCCGATTTTGATCCAGCGGCCGGCGAGGGCATCGAGTGCAAGCGCGTCGTGTGCGAGGCTCCTCAGCACTTGAGTGAGGCGGCTGTGCCGTACCTGGTCCTGCGTCGTCGCGATGGTGGGGGCGAGGATGCACCGCTCGTGCCGCGTCTAACGTCCGCCTCGCAGATTGAGGCGTACTCGACGTGCCCGCTGTGCTGGTTCGTGTCGTATCGCGTCAAACCTCAGTCCATCGACGCGGGCTTTGGAAACATGGAGAAAGGCAACTTTGTCCACGATGTGCTGGAGCACCTGCATGCTCGCCTGCCCCAGGAGGGCATGGAGCGCGTGACGCCCGAGAATCTGCCGCGCGCTCAGGAGCTGCTGGGCGAGGTCTTTGACGAGACGTTGGCCGAGCACGCCGGCAAGCGAGGCACGGAGGGCCCGCTCGTGCCGCTCTCTGCGGTGGAGGAGCGCCAGGTGGCAGAGATCTTGCCGCAGCTGGAGGGCGTGCTTGCCTACGAGTCCGAGGCACTTGCCCCCTTTGCGCCGCGCTACCTGGAGTTCGCCTTCAACGAGCTCAAGGTCGAGTATGCCGGTTGGCCGCTTGGCGGGCGCATCGACCGCGTGGACGTGGACGCCGAGAATCGTGCCGTGGTGATCGACTACAAGCACCGCACGGGCGTTGAGGAGTTTAAGCTCGCCGACCCTACGGTGCGCGACGAGGAATCGGGGACGGCGCCCATCGACGATCCGCGCTGGTTGCCACCACATACCCAAACGCTCATCTACGCCCAGGCCATGCGCCGGGCGCTGGATTTGGACACCCGCGCGGCGCTCTACTTTTCGACCAAGGGCGGCAAGCCGGCGTTGCGCGGTGCCGCGAGCGCCGAGCTGCTCGAGGAAGAGCGCGGCGACGGTCGCATCCCGGGCCTTAAGAAAGGTTTCCCCGGCGAGGGTGGCAGCATGGACTTCGACGCCCTGCTCGATCGCGTGGAGGCTGGCATCGCCGAGCGCCTGCGCGAGCTCGAGGCAGGCGACGTCGCCGCCGTCGACCCGACGTCGGCTCAGGCCGCGCATGCGCGCTGCCCGTATAACCACGAAGGAACGTTTGTAAGGAGGGACGTGTAGACCATGGATCTTTCGACTTTGATGCCGCAACAGCTGCAGATCGTCAAAACGCTCGACCGTCCGCTGTTTGTCTCGGCGGGCGCCGGTTCGGGCAAGACCTTTACACTCACGCGCCGCATCGTCTATGCGCTCTCGCCCGAATCCGGTCCGTTCGTCGAGCATCTTGACCAGGTGCTCGCCATTACCTTTACCAAAGATGCCGCGGCCGAGATCCGTGACCGCGTGCGCCGCGCGCTCATCGACGAGGGCATGGACGAGGAGGCCCTGACCGTCGACGATGCGTGGATCTCGACCATTCACGGCATGTGCTCGCGCATCCTGCGCGCACACGCGTTGGAGCTGGGCATCGATCCCGAGTTCACGGTGCTCACCGATACCGACGAGCTTATGGACCAGGCTGTTGAGCATGTGCTGGGTCGCGCGACGGCGCCCGATGCCGCCCCCGAGCTTGCGGCATCGCTCAAGGCCCTCTACGCCTGGTATCCCATGGCGGGCGAGGGCGGTCCCTTTGGCGCCGGCACGACCATCAAGGGGCTGGTGCGCGACCTGCTGGAGCTGTCGAGCCAGTTGCCGGGCGGCATGGACGACGTGCGCGTGGCGCGCGGCCAGGCCGATACCTCGGCACTCGCCGATGCCTATCGCGCGGCGCTGGGCGCAAGCAAGGCCGCGACCGAGAAGGCGCAGGTGGCGCTCGATGCCATCGACGCGTTCGAGGCGAGCGGCAAGACCATGGCCGATGCGGCGCGACTCATGATGTCGTGCACCATGCCGCGCGCGAGCAAGGCATTCCCCAAGGAGCAGGTCGAGCTGCTCAAGGCGGAGGCCGCCGATGCGTTTATCAATATCGTGCTTGCCTGCGGTGGTCCCGCGCTCGATGCGCTGGTGGGCTTGGCCCGCTCTGTAGAGGCTGAGTACCGCGTACTCAAGGCCGGCCAGTCTGCCCTCGACAACAACGACCTGCTCCGCATGGCATACGAGGCGCTGCGCGACTACCCGGCCATTCGAGCGGCATATGAGGGACGCTTTAAGATGGTCATGATCGACGAGTTCCAGGATACCGATCAGATGCAAGTCGACCTGATCCGTTACCTGACGGGTGCGGGGGAGCGCGCGCTGTGCACCGTAGGCGATGCACAGCAGTCGATCTACCGCTTCCGTGGGGCGGAGGTCGAGGTGTTCCGTCGCCAGGAGCGCAAAGTGGGATCGACGGCGGCGTCCGAGACGGGCGCCGCGCCAGATGTCCCCGCCGGCGAGCTCGTCAAACTCGTGCGCAACTTCCGCAGCCATGACGAGGTGCTGCGTTACGTGGCACGCGTCTTCGACGGCGATGACGGCGGCCTGATGCAGGGCTTTTTGGATCTTGAGGCGAGCGACGGCCGCAAGGACACGCTGGTGGCAGACGTCTCGCGTCGCCAGGCCCTCTTTGTTGTCGGCGGCAGTACGCAGGAACGCACGCAGGCCAAGGCCCGTGCGATCGCCGAGCGGTTCCGCGCGCTTGCCGATGCCGGCCAGCCCCAAGGTGGCATGGTGCTGCTGCTGGGCCGCATGACCAACGCCGATATCTATGCGCAGGCCTTCCGCGACCAAGGGCTCGACTGCGTCATCGCAGGCGGCTCGGTCTTTGCGCAGGCTGCCGAGGTGCAGACGGTACGTGCCCTGGTGTGCGCGCTTGCCAATCCGGCCGATACGGCGCAGGGCCTTATGCCGCTGCTGGCCTCGCCGATGTTTGCGCTCGGCGCTCAGGAATTCCTGGCGCTGGCGACCAAGCTGGACGACCAGACGGGGGAGACCTCGCGCCGCAACATCGACGCGGGCATCATGAGCGATTCCGATGTGCCGGGTTTGCAGAACCTGCCTCTCGTGACGCGTGCCCGCGAGGTGCTGCGCTATGCGCTTCGTCGTGTGGGCCGCGATTCGTTCGCGGCGATCGCGCGCGACGTGGTCAACGCTTCCGGCTGGTTTGTGCGTCTGGCGCAGCGTGGTCCCGAGGGCAAGGCCATTGCCGCCAACGTGCTCAAGGCGCTCGACGCCGTGGCCGAGGCGGAGGCCGAGTTCGGTAACTCGCCGCGTTCCATCGCGCTGGCCTTCGATCGCTTCCTGGCGGGCAAGGAGGCGCCGGGCGCGCTCAACGAGGAGGGTGACGGCGCGGTACGCATCATGACCGTGCATGCATCCAAGGGCCTGGAGTATCCGGTCGTGGCGGTTGCGGAGTGTTTTGGCGTGCGCAAATCGTCCGGTGCGGCACAGATGGGCCGCGTCGAGGGCGGAGCGCAAGTCGTGGCGCTGCCGGCACGCTTCGACGGCGTTAAACTCGCGGACGGCACGTTCGTGAAGGGCGATGACGTCAAAAAGCAGTTTGAGCACGCGTTTAAGGGCAAGGGCACGTCGCTGTGGCTGCCGCCAGAGCTCATGGAGGATGTCTGCGCGACGGGTTCTCCCGCCGAGGCATTTGCTCGCCTGCGCAACGACGACCTGCAGCTTTCGCTCGAGGAGCGGGCTCGTTTGCTCTATGTCGCCATGACGCGAGCGCGTGAGCTGGTGATCTTGGCGATGGATGCCGGCGTGAGCCGCGGCAAGCTGTGCGCGCCGACCTTCGATGTCGAGACCGATCTGACCTATGACGTGCTGCGCCGTATTCTGCCGACGGACGGCCTGGACATGCCACAGCTCGATGCCGACCGCCTGGTGTTCGACGACTCCCAGCCGGGCGACTACGAGCTTATCTCGCTGGCGGACTTTACGTTTGGCGAGCAGGCGTTTGAGGCCAACGCTTCACTGGATGCCGAGGGCAGGCTTGTCCGCGGCGATGCGGAGCCGGAGGGTGCCGGTGCAGATGCCCGCGCTGCTGTTCCCGGTCCTGCCGACCCCGAGCCCGATGCGTTTGAGCTCGTGTATCCCCAGGCGGTGGGCGTGCGCATGGGCACCTGCCCGTATCCGGCGCGCGATTCGTACAGCTACTCGTCAATTGCCACGGCGCTGCATGCCGAGGCCGAGGACCGTGCCGCCGAGGCACACGTGCCCATGGACGAGGCTGGCGATGATGCCGAGTCGGATGGCTCGGAGATGGCCGATGCGGACGTGGCTGCTGTCGAGCCCGCCGGCAATCCCATGGCCTTGGGTTCGGCCTTCCATGCCGCCTGCCAGTGGCTCATCGAGATGGGTGCCGATGCACTGCCCACCGCGCGCGCCGAAGCGCTGGCGCGTCTATGGCGCCTGACGCCGGAGCAGCGCGAGCGCTTCGACGTTGCCCTGGACCGCTGGCTTAGGTCGGCTGTTCGTGCCGACCTGCTCGCGTGGCCGTGCGTTCGCGCCGAGGTGCCGTTCTTTTCGCTGGGCTGCGAGGACGAGGACATCGCTCGCTACGGTGCATATGCCGAAGGCGCCATCGACGCTTTGGCGACGAACCCGGCGGATTCGTCGCGCGCGCTGGTTATCGACTACAAGACGGGCGGCACGCCGGACGAGACACCGGAACAGCTGCAGGAGAAGCACGCCCTGCAGGCGCGCGTCTACGCTGATGTTCTGCACAAGGCGGGCTTTGAGGCCGTGACGGTCAAGTTCGTCCGCGTGGAACAGGCCGATCCAGCCATCTTCGTCGAACCCGCCGAACCCCAAGTGGTCACCTACAACCTCTAGCCACCTCAGGCTTTACGGTGCTATTTGGTTGGTTTTGCGGCCGTAAAGCCCTCAATCGTCCAAATGGCACCGCAACGCATGGGAGAGCCTGGGGCGGTACAATGGCTCGAACGGTTCAAACGAATAAGGAGCCATCATGCAGCTCACCAAAACGCTTAAGGTGACGCCGGAGGAGCTTTTTGACGCTCTGGTGGGGTCCATCATGCAGGATATCGAGAACGCCACGGGCAAGCATCCCAGCCGCAACAAGCTCAACGGCTATAAGTACGAGAAGCGCGCCCAGTCCGCAAAAGGCAAGGCCAAGGGCACGGCGATCAAGGTTAAGATCAAGCACTTTGACTACCCGTGTCTCTATGAGGTCCGTTTTCAGTATGCGGCGGGTATCAATACCATGCGCTATGAGGCTGCACCTGCTGGCGATGGTGCCTGCGAGCTCACCTATACCGAGGATTTTCAGGGTGTGGGTGGCAACACGTCTGGCCCGCACGGCAAGCTCGGCCTCTTCTTCTATGAGCGCAAGCTCAAGAGTCACGCCAACCAGACGATTGATCAAATCGTCAAATACATCGAGGGTGAGCGCCGCGTAAAGGCTAATCCCGCCTTCGCCGATGATACTGCCGAAAACGCTTCGGATGTATTCCATTGATACCCTGTACAAAAGCTTTACCGCTCTTCACATCAACTGTGAACACTTCAGGCTTCGAGTCGGTAGCGAGCGGCCCGACAAAATCAGTTGATGGAAGTGCCAAATGAATAAGAATGCCGCTACGCAACTGCACATCTATTCCGCCTTTTTCGTTCTCGCGGGATTTGTTTTAAATCGGGGAGTGTTTCTACTTTTCCTTGCGGAGAAAGGAATGTCTGTCACGGAAATCGCGCTTTATCAAGCCTTGTTTAACATTGCAACGGTCGTCCTCGAGCTGCCAACAGGGCTGATAGGCGATTTCTTTGGAAAGAAGTTTTCGATTCAAGTGGGCGTGCTGCTGCTTTTCTTCCATACGGCCGGCATGCTGTTGCTCTCAGGTCCCTTTCTTGTCGTGCTTTCCCTCGTTGAGGCACTCGCCTACTCCCTTCAATCGGGATCCGAACAAGCTCTTTTATATGAAATTGCCCGAAATGCCGGTCAAGGAGAGCGCTTCCTCACCATCAATGCTCGGCTGCTTGCCGCGCAATCAATCGCTACGGGAATGGCAATTGTGCTCGGATCTTTCATTGCCCAAGTATCTTGGAGCGCCCTCTACGTATGTGTCTCCGTTTTCTATCTCCTGCAGCTTTTCCTTCTGTATCCCATTGAGAGGACGGAAGCGACCCGTTCTGAAAGCTCTGAGATGAGAAGGTTTGACGCGGCCAAGATGTTCAGACGCGAAACCTGGCGTGTTGGAGAATCCGCTTTTGCGGTATTGCTTCTTCTAATCGGCACAAGCATGCTCGATGGATTCTATGGGAGTTATTACAACTTGAATCAGTTGGTATTCGACGCATTTGATGCTCCCGTCTCCATAATAGGAATCTTTTTCGGTGCATCCTATGCAGTAAATGCGACGGCCTACATTGCAGCAGATTTCTTCTCATTGCGTTTCGGGAAAAGAAATACCATGCTCGGCTCGATGCTAATCGAGGCTGGCCTTTTCATGATTCTTCCGTGGTTCGCTTCAAATCCGCTGTGCTTGTTTGGCCTTAGCATGGTGCTTTGTTTTCTCCCAGAAGTGGTGTACATCACTTCGGAAAACTTAATCCAAGATGCGATAGCGGACGATCTCCGCGCGACGATCCTTTCCGTCGCGTCTCTGGTAAGGGCTCTCTTTTCCGCAATGTTTTTCTCCATATTTGGACATGTGCTGGGGTTATATCCCATTCAGATAGCGCTCGGTATTATTGGTGTAATCGCGATAGCAATTACCGCCGTTGTTTCATTGAAAATGGTAGGAATACAGGTCTCCAAGAATTGATATATCGATTGACGAGCTATCCGAAGCGTCGAGCCTTCTTGATGGACATGACTATTCGTCACAAATCACTCCGCGCATCGCCGGGGTTCCAGTAATACTCGATAAATCAGGATGCCCTCATTCCCCTTTCTGAAGGTCCCGAAAAGACTGCACGTGTGGGTTTGGCTAGGTTCGGGTGCCGTCCGCGCCGTGCGGTAAAATCGTTCAGTCAGAACACGAACCCGCATCGGAGCTCATCACATGGCATTCGTCCATCTGCACAACCACACTGTTTTCTCCATGCTCGACGGCGCAACCCGTATCCAGGATATGGTCAACCGCGCCGTAGAGCTGGGCATGCCCGCCGTCGCCATTACCGACCACGGCTACATGTATGGCGTGCCCGACCTGGCACTGGCCTGCGACGCCGTCAACCACAACACGCCCGAGTACAAAACCTGGAGTCACGACAAGTCCTTCTTGGAAAAGGACCGCCGCGACGAGCTGGTGGAACCCGATCCCGAGGCAAACCCGCGCGAGCATGCCCAGTATGTGAAGGACATGGCCATGTGGGACGATAAGGGCAACATCGACGAGCTCAAGCCGCCCCTGGTCATCAAGCCCATATTTGGCTGCGAGGTCTACTTTACGCCGGACGAGACGCTCGCCCGCGACCATAAACCCGAGCTCTACCACATGATCCTTCTGGCCAAAGACCAGGAGGGCTACGTCAACCTGATGCAGACGGTCTCCGAGGCCGCCGTGCAGGGCTTTTACTACAAACCGCGCGTGACGCTTGACAACCTGCGCCGCCATGCCAAGGGTATGATCTGCACGAGCGCCTGCATCGCCGGCATCATTCCCAAATACATCGACCACGGTGACATGGAGGGCGCCATCAAGTGGGCCGAGACCTTCCGTGACACCTTCGACCCCGGCGACTTCTATATCGAGATTCAGGAACACGGCATTACCACCGATAACGGCCTGACCGACGAGCAGATGGACCGCACGCTCATCGACATCGCCAAGCAGGTGGGTGTTAAGGTCATCGCCACCAACGACTTCCACTACCTGCGCCGCGAGGATGCGCCCGTGCAGGACGTCATCATGTGTATTGGCATGAACGCCAAGGTCGACGACCCCAACCGCATGCGCATGACCGGCTCGGAGTTTTACATGAAGACCGAGGAGGAGATGCGGGCGATGTTCCCGTATTGCCCCGAGGCCTGCGACAACACGCTCGAGATCGCCGACAAGTGCTACGTGGAGCTGGACTGGGACTCCATCATCCTGCCGCGCTTCCCGCTGCTCGATTCCGGCGAGACGCACGAGAGCCAGTTCCGCCGCGAGTGCGAGAAAGGCCTGCGCCAGCACTACGGTGACGACTGGGCCACGCGCGAGATCGGTGGCGTCAACATCAAAGAGCGCTTTGAGTACGAATACAAGGTCATCTGCGACAAAGGCTTTGCCGCCTACTTTTTGATCGTCGCCGAGTACGTGCAATGGGCCAAGGACAACGGCATCGGCGTCGGCCCCGGCCGTGGCTCGGCCGCCGGCGCCATCGTCGCCTACGCCATGAACATCACCGCGTTCGATCCGCTCGAAAACGGCCTGATGTTCGAGAGGTTCCTGTCCCCGCAACGTACCGAGATGCCCGATATCGATATGGACTTCGACGATGAGCGGCGCCTCGAGGTCGTGGAGCACGTTCGCCAGCTCTACGGCCCCGAGAAGGTCACCCACGTCATCACCTACTCGACCATTAAGGCCAAGCAGGCCATCAACGACGCCGCGCGCGTCCTGGACTACCCGGTCTACATGGGCCAGCGCCTGTCCAAGATGGTCTCGAGCGATCCCAAGGTCAAGCTCAAACAGGTGCTCGACAAGCAACCCGGCAAAGAGGATCTGTTTAACCCCGACTTTGCCGAGGCCTATAAAAAGGACGACGACGCCCGTCGCATCATCGACACGGCGCTCTCGATCGAGGGCCTCACCCGTGGCGAGGGCGTGCACGCGTGCGCCGTTCTGATCTGCCGCGACCCCGTCAACGAGCACGTGCCCACCAAGCTCGACACCAAGGGCGGCGTCGAGATTACCCAGTACGAGGGTCATACCGTCGCCGACATGGGCCTGCTCAAGATGGACTTTTTGGGCCTGCGCACGCTGACGGTTATCTCCAAGGCCAAGGCAAACATCAAAAAGAACTTCGGCATCGATATCAAAGAGGAAGAGATCCCCTTTGACGATCCCGAGATCTTTAAGCTCATGGGCTCCGGCCACACCGCCGGTGTCTTCCAGGTCGAGTCCGCCGGCATGACGGCCACGATCAAGAACATGAAGCCCACCGAGTACAAGCACGTCGTAGCATTGATCGCCCTGTACCGCCCGGGCCCGCTGGGCGCCGGCATGGTTTCGTCCTACATCAACCGTATGAACGGCAAGGAGCCGGCCGTTTCCTACGACGACCGTCTGGACGACATCCTGGGCGAAACCTACGGCACCATGGTCTACCAGGAGCAGGTTATGCTCATCTCCGTCGAGATGTGCGGCTTCTCCAAGGGCGAATCGGACTCGCGTATCCGTAAGCCCGTGGCTAAGAAAAAGATCAAGCTGCTCACGTCGACGGTGCTCCACTGGGAGGATGGCTCGGACGAGACCACCTACGACCACTGGATGAACGGCGCTATCAAGAACAACTACACGCGCGAGGTCGCCCAGAAGATTTGGGACGATGTTCTCGAGTTCGCATCTTACGCCTTTAACAAGTCGCACTCCGCCGGCTACGCCATCTTGGTTATGCAGACGGCGTGGCTCAAGGCGCATTATCCACACGAGTACATGGCGGCCGTTCTGACGTCCTACACGGGCAAGACCGACAAGATCGTTCACTACGTCTCGGCATGCCGTCACGACGGCATCCCCGTGCTGTCGCCAGATGTTAACGAGTCCGGTACCGAGTTCACGGCGACCAAGGAAGGCGTACGCTTTGGTCTGGCCGGCATCCGCGGCGTGGGCACCGGCGTGGCGCAGGCGATTATCGCCGAGCGCGAGGCGGGCGGCCCGTTTAAGACGCTGCACGACTTTGTCGAGCGCGTGGACTCGAGCCAGGCCAACCGCCGCGTGATCGAATCGCTGATCAAGGCAGGCGCCTTCGACTCCACGGGCTATCCGCGCCGCCAGATGATGCACTTTGTGGACAAGAACAACCCCGAGAACATCATCGACGCCGCGGTAAAGCGCCAGAAGGACCGCGCGAGCGGCCAGACCTCGTTCTTCGATATGTTTGGCGACGTTGAGGGTTCGGGCTTCGAGGTCAGCGTGCCCGATCCGGACGGCCAGGAATGGGACCGCCACCTCAAGCTGAGCCAGGAGAAAGAGGTTCTGGGCATCTATGTCTCGGATCACCCGCTGCGCCCGTTTGAGTATGCACTAGCCAAGGCGCGCGACTTTTCGTTCTCGCAGATCGACACCGGCTACGAAGTTCAGAATCCTACGGGCGGCACCATCAACCAGGAGATTCCCGAGGGTAAGGCGCTGTGGTGGGCCGGCATGGTCTCAAGCGTGTCCAAGCGCGTGACCAAAAACGGCGACCCCATGGGCATCGTGCAGCTCGAGGACATGGAAGGCGAGGCCACCGTCGTGGTGTTCCCTAAGACCTACAAGGAGGCCGAGGGGTATCTGTACGGCGAGGTCGATCCCGAGACCGGCGTGCAGCTGTCCGACGCGTTTGTGCGCATTAAGGGCAAACTCGAGCGCTCGGACCGCGGTGACCAGATTATCGCGCAGGAAATCGTGCCGCTCGAGCTTAGCGAGGAAAACAACAAGCCCAAGGTGTTTGAGGTCATGGTGCCCAACAGCCGCTTTAGCCAGGGAAACATGGCGCGTCTTGCCACGGTGCTCACCACTAACCCGGGCGGCGACCGCGTGGAGATCTTTATCGAGCAGGTGGACGGGCGCGTGCTGCGTGCCGAGGTACCTGCTAAGGTCAACGCGCGCTCGATTCCGCTGCTGGCCGAGGCCAAGGCCATCGTGGGCAACCAGGGCAGAGTGACGGTGATTTAAGGACGGCGTTGGCGGGGTAGCTAATTTGGGACGGGGCTTTTTTAGCTACCCTTTGGCTGACGGCGAATGAGTCGGGGTTGGAATACATCTCAACCGACATTTGGGGGTAGCTAAAATAGCCCCGTCCCAAATTAGCTACCATGTGTGGATTGGAGGAAGTAATGGCGCAGGGGACGTTTGCACAGGCGCTCCGGAAAGAGGCGGCGCTGAGCGGCACCTTTATGAAGGGCCGCTCGCTCATGCTCAACGGCGCCGTGCTGTCGATCGAGGACAGCGGCTCGCGCTTCTCCAAGAATGTGACGGTTGAGGGCTCGGTGCGCGGCTCGCGCGGCGACCTGTACAAGACGCACGTGGCGCTCGACATGGACGAGCACGAGGTGATCGACTTCGACTGCGATTGTCCCGCTGCCTATCGCTACCCCGGCATGTGCAAGCATGCCATCGCCACAGCGCTGGCGTACCTGGACGCCAGCGGCATCGAGCCTGTTGAGGGGCTGCGCACGCCGGTCCGCACGTTTGCGGCGCAGCCGAAACAGCCCGCGCGCACCGCGCCCAAGGCGCCGGCCGTCAACCCCAACTTTCCCTTTCCGGCGCCCGTCCCCACGAGCCCCAGCCTCATGGCGGCGCTCTCCGATCTTTCGGACGCGCGCATGGATGAGCTGGCGAGCATGCGCCGCAAGCTTGCTGGTGCCGTTGATCCCGACGCCCCCAAAGCGGCGTTGGAGCCCTCGTTGGTGCCGTACTACAATCCGCTGTTCGCCGACCGCTTTAGCTGGGCGCTCGAGTTCCGTATTCGCTGCGGTTCGGTGTCCTACGTGGTCAAGGATATCGACGGCATGGCCGACGCCTATGTTCGAGGCGGCACCTTCTCGTACGGCAAGAAACTCACGTTTGTCCATACGCCCGAAGCCTTCGAAGACGTGTCGACAAAGCTGCTCAACCTTGTTGTGACGACAGTTGCCTATCTCGATGACATCACAAGCTCGCGCTCGGCGTCGTATGACTTTGCACGCAGCGGCTTTGTCGCCGAGCGCCAGTTGCCGCTGTCCGAGCATAGCATCGTATATGTGCTGGACCTGCTGCGCGGCCGGACCATCTCCTTTGAGCCCGCCTGGTCGCGGGGGACGACGACGCATCGCACCTATGACGTGGCGGTCGAGATGCCTCCGGAAGGGGAAGACGAGGCACTGTCTAAGCGACCACCGCTCCTTGCCGCCAAAATCGCGCCGGCGGCTGGTGGCAGCTACGATCTGCGCCTGCCGGCCGATGCATACTGCTTTGCTTCGGACGACGTTGCCTATCTGGTCGACACCCGTCGTGCGCGCCGCACCGATGCGGCGTTTGCCCAGCATGCAGCGCCGTTTCTATCGCGCTTGCTGCCCTGTCGCACGCCGGTCCATATCGCTGCCGACCAGGTGGGGGAGTTCTGTCGTATGGCGCTGCCCATTTTGCGCGGCTACACCGACCTCACCGCGCCCGCTGCGCTCGATACCGTGGCGCCCGAGCCGAGCTTTGCCATGGCGATTGGTGTCGACGATGGGCTCGTGACCTGCAAAATTACGGTTACCTACGGCGACTGGTCGACAGATCTCTTTAGTCTGGGCGCTCCGGGCAGTCCCTTCGAAGAGCGGCGTCCGGGCGTGCCGCCGCGCGACGAGGTGGCAGAGTTTCGCGTTATGGACACGGCTGCCCTGTATTTCGACTTTTACGAGAGCGGCCTGGCGTTTGAGGAACGCGATGACGAGAGCCTGTTCCACTTGCTGACCGAGGGCCTGTCTGCCCTGTCCGAGCTGGGCGAGGTCATGCTCAGCGACCGCCTGCGCCAGATTTCGGTTCGCCCTGCGCCCAAGCTTTCTGTGCGCGCGACCGTCAAGAGCAATCTGCTCGATGTCGAATTGGGCGCGAGCGGCCTTTCGGCGGCAGACCTTGCCATCTATCTGGACTCGTACAAACGTCATCAGACGTTTGCGCGTCTCACGTCGGGCGACATCATTCGCTTGGACGAGGGAGCGCGCGCCGCGTTTGGCCTTGCCGAGGATCTGGGGGTCGATGCTGTCGACCTGCTCGACGGCGTGTCGCTTCCCGCGTCGAGCACCCTGTTTGTCGACAGCATGCTCGCGCGCACGCCCGCGCTCGAGGCCGATCGCGACGCTGCATTCCGTCGCACCGTCGAGCGCCTGGATACGCTCGGAAAGATGGACTTTACGGTGCCGGTCTCGCTCAAGGCCTCACTGCGCGGCTATCAGGTCGACGGCTACCAGTGGCTCGGTTCGCTCGAGCACCTGGGCCTCGGCGGCATCTTGGCCGACGATATGGGCCTGGGTAAAACGCTGCAGATGATCGCACATATCCTGGCGCGCGTGGAGGCGGGGGACACTAAGCCCACGCTCGTGGTGTGCCCTGCGTCGCTCGTGTACAACTGGACCGCCGAGCTGGAGCGCTTTGCCCCGTCGCTCGATGTGTGTGCCATTGTGGACGCCAAGGCTCAACGCTGCGTGCAGATCGCCGGCGTGGCCGAGCATAACGTGGTCGTGACGTCGTATGACCTCATGCGCCGCGATATCGACGAGTATGCCGAGCAGGACTTTGCCCGCGTGGTGCTCGACGAGGCCCAGTACATTAAAAATCCGCTCACGCAGGTGGCGCGCGCCGCCAAGCGCCTGCCTGCCGGCGTGCGCTTTGCCCTGACGGGCACGCCCATCGAAAACCGCTTGTCCGAGCTCTGGAGCATCTTCGACTTTTTGATGCCGGGCCTGCTTGGCACGCGCGAGTCGTTTGCCAAGCGCTTCGAAAGCCCGGTCGAGCACGCCGAGGGTGACAGCGCCGCTCGCCTGCAGGCGCTCGTGTCGCCGTTTGTGCTGCGCCGTGTCAAGGAGGACGTGGTGGCCGATCTGCCCGAGAAGATCGAGGACACCGTCATGGCACAGCTCACCGGCGAGCAGCGCAAGCTCTACCTGGCCAACCAAGACCGTATCGCCCAGCAGCTGCAGCATCGCGAGGCATCCGAGTTTAAGAAAGACAAGCTCAAGGTGCTCGCCGAGCTCACCAAGCTGCGCCAGATCTGCTGCGACCCGCGTCTACACTACGAGGACTACAAGGCGGGGAGCGCCAAGCTCGACGCTTGCATGGAACTCGTGCACGGTGCGCTCGACGGCGGACATCACATTCTGCTGTTCAGCCAGTTCACGGGCATGCTCGATATCATCGGCAAGCGCTTGGCCAAGGAGGACATCGCCTTCTTTAAGCTCACGGGGGCTTCGTCCAAGGAGAGCCGCGCCAAGATGGTCGCGCAGTTCCAGGCAGGCGAGGTGCCGGTGTTTCTGATCTCGCTCAAGGCGGGCGGCGTGGGTCTCAACCTGACGGCGGCCGACGTGGTCATTCACTACGACCCATGGTGGAACGTGGCCGCGCAGGACCAGGCGACCGACCGCGCGCACCGTATTGGCCAGCAACATACCGTGACCGTGTACAAGCTCATCGCCAAGGACACGATCGAGGAGCGCATCATGCAGATGCAGGAGTCCAAACGCGACCTGGTCAACAGCGTGCTCGGCGGCGACGGAATTTCCTCGGCGCTGTTTACCCGCGAAGACGTTCTGGCGCTGCTTGGCGGCGACGGGCGCTAGCCTCGCTCGTTATGTGTTCATTTGCGATGCCGTGGATGGTTCGCGCGCCTTTGGGCATAAGAAGCATCGAGAACATCGGCACATCAGCAAAGGAGAACATCATGGCGAAATTCTTTAAGGACCCCGACGGCAAGCTCATCGCCGCCCTTGGCAACGACGTTGCAACCCCTGCCGGCTGTACGGAGCTGACCGCGAACACCGAGGACGCGGCGCACGAGAAGCACGTGCCCGTCATCGAGAGCGAGCGCGACGGTCACGTGATCCGTGCGCGCGTGGGCTCGGTCGAGCATCCTATGGTGCCCGAGCACTACATCGAGTGGATTGCCCTTGAGGCCGAGGGCCGTCTGGAGGTCCATTACCTCCAGCCCGGCATGAAGCCCGCGACGTTTTTTGCCGGCGGTTCCAAGACCGGTACCGTCTATGCCTATTGCAACCTGCACGGGCTGTGGTCCGCGACGTTCTAGGAGCGCGCCCCCGCTCGGGGTATCATAGCTAGCATATGCACATGCAAGCGCCGACTGCATCTTGCGGCCGGCGCTTTTACTGCGATAACGACGGTTTACGACGGAAAGGGCTGAGCCATGAAGCTCGCACTTGCACAGATCGATATGCGCCTGGGTGATATTGAGGGTATCTGCGGTCGCATCGAGGACCAGGCGCGCCTGGCTCACGAGCGCGGTGCGCGTGTACTGTGCGTGCCGGCTCCGCTCTTTATGGGAGCCCTGCCCGGCGGCCTGGTGGGCGCTGTCGACTTTGAGCATGACATGCTTGCCGGCTTGACCGGCGTCGCCGAGCGTATTCAAGAGCTCGATATGATCTGCATCGTGCCCGCAGCGGTTTCGTTTGAGGGCCAGCCCCTGCTCGACTATATGATGCTCAAGGACGGTCGCGTGGTGCCCGCGCGTGCGAGCATTGCCCTGCAGCGTGGCGAGAACAACGACGCGCGTTGGGCGCCGCCGGTGTTCGACGTGGACGGCGTGCGCACCGCGGTGATCTTCGACCTGGCCCGCGAGCTCGAGATGCTGCCGACCGGCGTCGACCTCATTGCCTATTTCCAGTTCAACGCATTCGATATGACCGACCGCGAGACCGCCGCGATCGCCGCCGTGCGCAGCGGAGCCTACCGCAAGATCGCATCTAAGCGCAGCGTGTGGTTTGCCTGCATGGCGCCGGTCGGTGCATACGACGAGTCGGTGTATACCGGCGGCTCGTTTGTGCTTGACGACTGCGGCCGCGTGGTGGCCCAAGCGCCGTGTTTTGAGGAGAGCCTGCTGGTTCAGGAGATCCAGCGCGGTGTGATGCTCGATGCCTTGGAGGACCACGAGCTGCCCGAGTTTTGCTCCGAGGAATGGCTGTGGCAGGCGCTGGTGCTCGCCGTGCGCGATAACGCCCGCGCCCGCGGTACGTCGCGCGCCGTGGTGGCGCTCGAGGGCGACTTGCCGTCGTCTTTGCTTGCGGCGCTGGCCGTCGATGCATTGGGCTCGCGCAACGTGATCGGCCTGGTGTTGGGGCGCAACCGCATCTTTACGCCGGCGCAGGAAGAGGCCGAGGCTGCTCGCTGTGCCGCCGTTCGCTCCATTGCCGAGCGACTGCATATTCGCACGGTTGAGCGCGATGCGCCGGATGCCGCGCGTGTGCTCGACCGCGATGTGTCGGCGGGCGACGCCGAGCGCCTGCGTTCTCGCACGCTGGGCCTTATGCTGGAGGATACGGCGCTCGAGCTGGGTGCGATGGCGTTGAGCCCGCTGTCCAAAACTGAGTACGCGCTGGCGGCGCCCGCGCTTTGCGGTGGCTACCAGGGCGATTATGCGCCCTTTGGCGATGTATACCTGTCGACGCTCGAGTTTGTTGCGCGCGCACGCAACCGTACGTCTGCCGTGGTGCCGCAGGAGCTCGTGACGCTCAACGCGGTGGAGGATTGCATGGAGCGCGTGCTGGCGCAGGCGCTCTCGGCGCTTGACGGTCCGGTCGACATGCTCGACCGCGCGGCGCAGCTGCTCGGCGGGCTTGAGCCGGGCGAGGTCGATGGCACGCTCGAGGCGCACGTGGACCGCAACCGTCCCTTTGACGATATCCCGATGGCCGCTGGCAAGCCCGAGGCCTGCTCGCTGCTGCTGATGCTCGTGCGCCAGGGAGAGGCGGCTCGCCGCCAGCTGCCGACGGCGCCGATCGTCTCGGCCCGTTCGTTTGCCGAGCGTGCCTGGCCGTATATGCTCGCGTGGTCCGATCTTGGCCTGAGCGGTAAAGGGCGTATGACGGTCGATTCGTTGGCGCGCACCGAGGTGCGCCGCTTTGCCGACGACGATACGAGTGACCGTATGCGTGGTGAGATGATGGGCATTTTGGGCGAGCTGCTGGGTATTTCGCCCGAGCAGATGGAGGAGCTGCGCTCCGAGGACGGCCAGCGCCGCCTGCACGAGGGCATGAAGAAGTTTGAGGGCGAGGTCCAGGACGCCATCGATAAGATGATGGGCGGCCAGGGTGGCCCGCAGGGTGGGCCCCAGGGCACGCCGATACCGCAGCCGCCGGTTGATCCGAGACAGTTTCCGTTCTTTAGTCAGAACTAACTATGGGATAGGGGCAAGGTTACGCGGTTCTACCAAACCGCGTAACGAGCCGACGCTGCGCGAGCCCCTGCCGGGCAATCTGCCGCTCAAGCCGTCGCTTGCGTACAGAAGTACGCGGCGCTCCTCTTTCGCGACACCTTGCCACGGCAGGGACTCGCTCGCTGACTTATGCTCAACCTATGGTTCAACCTTGCTTGCTAGATACGGTCGCTGTTGTGTTATTCTAGAACAGACGTTCGTGAATAGTGTGCGGGGCCCTGTCTCGCGCCGTGCTAGTGGCGAGGGGAGGTCGGCTTGGTTATCTTGGGTATCGACCCCGGTTTGGCCCATACGGGTTGGGGGATTATCGAGGAGCGGCGCGGCGAGGTTCGCTGTCGTGCCTACGGTTGTATTGAGACCAGTGCCGGAAGCCCGCTCGCGGTGCGCCTGTCTCACATCGCCCGCGACCTCAAGGATGTCATCGAGCGCTACCGCCCCGATACCGCCGCCATCGAGAGCATTTACTTCGGCGCCAACGTCCGCTCGGCAATTCCTACGGCACATGCCCGCGGGTCTGCGCTTGTGGCGCTTTCGGAGTGCGCGCTCGAGATCGGCGAGTACACGCCTATGCAGATCAAGCAGGCTGTGGTGGGCACCGGTGCCGCAGATAAGCGGCAGGTCGCCTACATGGTGCGCACGCTCACGCAGCTCGATCACGACCCGCATCCCGATCATGCCGCCGATGCCCTGGCTTGCGCCATCTGCCACGTAAACCTCAGCCGCACCCGTGCCCTTACCGGTGGCGAGTTCTATCAACAGAGAGGAACCGGATACTGATGATTTCCCAGCTCCACGGAACGCTTGTCGAGGCCACGATGAGCTCAGCCGTCGTCGATGTGTCGGGCGTGGGCTTTGAGCTCGGCATCTCGGGCAGCACCGCGGCCACATTGCCGACGCCCGGCGGCGAGGTTCGCCTCTACACGCGCATGCAGGTGCGTGAGGACGCCATGACGCTCTTTGGCTTTGCCTCCAAGGACGAGCGCACGATGTTCGATCGGCTCGTGTCCGTCTCGGGTGTTGGCCCGCGCCTGGCGCTCGCCGTGCTCTCCACCTATACCGTGGGGCAACTGTATTCGCTGGTGATGGCCGAGGACGACAAGGGCATGGCCAAGGTGCCCGGTGTGGGCAAAAAGACGGCGCAGCGCCTTATCTTGGAACTCAAGAGCACCTTTGCCAAGGACAAGGGCTTTGTGCCGGTCGACGTGATTCCCGGACAGGTTGCGATGCCCGCGCCCGCTGCCGCTCCCTCGGCCATCGACGATGCCCGCGCGGCACTCCTTTCCATGGGCTTTAGCCCACAGGAGACCGATGTCGCCCTGAGCGGGTATGATGGGCAGGATATGCGTGTCGAGGATCTGCTCGGCGCGGCGCTTAAGCGACTCGGAATGGATGCGTGATGTGGGAAGCCGATGACTCTCAGGACTTGTGGGCGACGCCCGGCAACTCGCCGGCGGCATCCATGGCACATGGCGAGCGCATGGTGGGCTCGGAGCTGACGCCCGAGGACCTCGATGTCGACCGTACCCTGCGCCCCCAGCGCCTGGATGACTACTGCGGCCAGGAGCACATCAAGCAGAGCTTGCGCGTGCTCATCGAGGCGGCGCAGAGCCGTGGCGAGACGCTCGACCACGTGATCTTCTCGGGCCCTCCGGGTCTGGGTAAGACCACGCTGGCTACCGTTATCGCCAACGAGCTGGGCGCTCAGATTAAAACCACGAGTGGCCCGGCCATCGCGCGCACCGGTGACCTAGCGGCCATCCTGACTAACCTGCAGCCGGGTGACGTGCTGTTTATCGACGAGATCCACCGCCTCAACCGCTCGGTCGAGGAAGTTCTGTATCCCGCGATGGAGGACTTTGCCCTCGATATCGTGATCGGCAAGGGTCCGGCTGCGCGCTCGATTCGCCTGGATATTCCTAAGTTCACGCTGGTGGCGGCAACGACGCGCTCGGGCATGTTGACCGGCCCGCTACGCGACCGCTTTGGCATTTCGTATCGCCTGGATTACTACACCGTTGAGGAGCTCGCGCAGATTGTGACGCGCTCGGCGACCATCCTGGGTGTGACGATCGACCATCCCAGCGCGCTCGAGATCGGCTCGCGTTCGCGCGGTACGCCGCGCCTCGCCAATCGTCTACTCAAGCGCGTGCGCGACTATGCGCAGGTGCGCGGCAACGGGCCTATTGAGCTTGATATTTGCCGTCAGGCGCTCGAGTTCTTCGAGATCGATGAGCTTGGTCTGGACTGGATGGACATTCGCATCTTGGAGACGCTTGCCAAGACGTTCTCCGGTCGTGCCGTGGGCCTGACGACGCTTGCTAGCGCGGTGGGCGAGGACCCGGGAACGCTCGAGGATGTCTATGAGCCGTATCTGCTGCAGTGCGGATTGATGATTCGCACACCGCAGGGTCGCCAGGCAACCCTGCGCACATTCGAGCATTTGGGTATTGAACCGACCCTGTAGGAATGGGGCTTGATTTAGCGCATTTGTAGGCTATCGCTGGGTATCGGGTAAACATATCGTCGTTCATCGGTTATGGGCGTTTTACTATTGCACGCGCGTGCTATGCTGGATTGGTCTTTTTCTCATCCGGTAACGAAAGGACCGTCCATGCCCACTGACATCGAAATCGCACGTTCTGTTACGCCGCTGCCTATTATCGAGGTGGCCAAGAACGCCGGCGTCGACGTTAAGCATCTGATTCCATACGGCTTTGACAAGGCTAAGGTCGACTATTCCCTGCTCAACGAGCCAACTGATCACCAGGCCAAGCTTGTCCTCGTGACCGCTATCAATCCCACGCCCGCCGGCGAGGGTAAGACCACCACGACCATCGGCCTGGCCGACGGTCTGCGTCGTCGCGGCGTCAAGAGCGCCGTGGCCCTGCGCGAGCCTTCGCTCGGTCCCGTGTTTGGCGTGAAGGGCGGTGCCGCCGGTGGCGGTTGGGCCCAGGTCATCCCCATGGAGGACATCAACCTGCACTTTACCGGCGACTTCCATGCCATCGGTGCCGCCAACAACCTGCTGGCAGCCATGCTCGACAACCATATTCAGCAGGGCAACCAGCTCGGCATCGACGTCAAGCGCATCACCTGGAAGCGCGTTGTCGATATGAACGACCGTCAGCTGCGCCATGTTATCGACGGCATTGGTGGCAAGGCCCAGGGAGTGCCGCGCGAGGATGGCTTCGACATCACTGTGGCCTCCGAGGTCATGGCAATCCTGTGCCTGTCCACGAGCATCAATGACCTCAAGGAGCGCTTGGGCGAGATCGTTGTCGGCTACAGCTATGCCGGCGAGCCCGTCCGCGCACGCGACCTGAAGGCCCAGGGAGCTATGGCCGCGCTGCTCAAGGATGCGCTCAAGCCCAATCTGGTGCAGACGCTCGAGGGTACGCCCGCGTTTGTCCACGGCGGTCCCTTCGCAAATATCGCCCACGGCTGCAACTCCATCATGGCCACCCGCATGGCTATGCGTTTTGGCGATGTTGCCATTACCGAGGCCGGCTTCGGTGCCGACCTGGGTGCCGAGAAATTCCTGGACATCAAGTGCCGCATGACGGGCGTTCGTCCCAACGCCGTCGTGGTCGTCGCGACCGCTCGCGCCCTTAAGTACAACGGCGGTGTTGCCAAGGCCGACCTCAACGAGGAGAACCTCGAGGCCCTCAAGGCCGGCATGCCCAACCTGCTGCGCCACGTCGAAAACATCCAGAACGTCTACGGCCTGCCCTGCGTGGTCGCCATCAACCGCTTCCCGACAGACACCGAGGCCGAACTCGAGCTCATCGAGTCCGTGTGCCAGAAGCTCGGTGTCAACGTTAAGCTGTCCGAGGTTTGGGCTAAGGGCGGCGAGGGCGCGCTCGACCTGGCCGATGAGGTCATGCGCCTGATCGAGCAGCCGAGCGAGCTCAAGTTTACCTACGAGGACGGTGCCGATGTGGCAGACGCCCTCGAGGCCGTTGCCACCAAGGTCTACCGCGCCGATGGCGTCGACTTCACCCCGGCCGCCAAGCGCCAACTCGCCGAGCTGCGCGAGAACGGCTTTGGCAACCTGCCGGTGTGCGTCGCCAAGACGCAGTACAGCTTTAGCGACAACGCCAAGGCTCTGGGCGCTCCCGAGGGCTTCCGCATCACCGTGCGCGAGCTCAAGGTTTCCGCCGGTGCCCACTTTGTGGTCGCGCTGACTGGCAGCGTTCTGACCATGCCGGGCCTGCCCAAGGTTCCCGCGGCCGAGAACATCGACGTCGACAACGACGGCAACATCACTGGCCTGTTCTAAGCCTGCCGCTCATAGCCGCTTGTCCGCCCCGCCGCGCCTATCAAGGCCCGGCGGGGCTTTTTGATCCCTTGGGGACGGAAGGATTACGGATCACCGCACAGGGCCAACCCTTAAGTGATCCATAATCCTTCCGTCCCCAAGGGATCATTAGACCAGGTCGCGTACTTTGTTGAGGACGTCTTGCAGGCGCTGCGCGCGGTGGCCGAGCAATTTGACCAGGCAGTCTCCGGTGGCAAGACGCGTGATACCGCCCGCAATGACGTCTGCTGCCGGAGCGTCGCTTGCGGGGGCCGCGGCGCTGGCGCCGATCTCGCCCGTTTGGGATTGCAGGTAGTCGCAGATGGTGGCAAAGCGCGCGCCATCGATATCGAGGTTTACCAGCACCAGATTGGCCAGATGCGAGTAGGCGCCAAAAAAGCCAAACCCCTCCATGTCGGTCGAGGTGGGCCGGTAGATGGTGTTGTCGATAAAGACCGGGGTGCCCGAGCAGGTCACACGTACATGGCTGCGATAATCTCGGTACGCAAACCGTTCACCGCGCGCCACGCGCCCGCAACTAAGAATCTCCTCGTATGCCATATGCGAACTATTGTCGGTGAGCTCGATGACCGTGTCGGTCGAAAACGATGAATCCGCAAAGGGAATCTGCGGCAGGGGCCGATAGTCCAGGTAGGCATGCGCGCCAACATGGATGCGAGTCGTGCGCTCGGCATGCTCGCCGTCTTCCATACGGTGGATCTTCTCGAAGGCTTGCGTGGTCATGGAAAGCGCGGCGCCCGGCTCAACGTCAACCGTAAGCTCCTGACGGTCGCCTGCCATAATGCCTGCCGACACGCTCAAGACCATGAGTTGCTTTGGTGCCGCGAGCTTGCTGTGCCCGTCGCCTTGCCCCGCAAGGCGCCCGTAGCCAGGTAGATCGCGCTCGCACACATCAAACGCATGCATCACCTTAAAGGGCATCGATGCATACAGCTCGGGCACGGCCGTCACGCCATCGCGGGCGGTTGCCTTCAGGCGCAGCTCGGAGGTGCGACCAAATCGATTTTCGCCATCGTTTCGGTGCTCGTCGTACATTTAGGCCTCCTCGGCAAGGTCCTCGAGCAGTACGTCGTGTTTGATCCACGAGATGACTTCGTCCACGCCTTCGCCCTTCATAATGTTCGTGAACAGGAAGGGGCGCGCGCCGCGCATACGGTGGGAGTCGCGGTCCATGACCTCGAGCGATGCGCCTACGTAGGGCGCCAGATCGATTTTATTGATGACCAAAAGGTCACTCTTCATAATGCCGGGGCCGCCTTTGCGAGGGATTTTATCGCCCTCGGCCACATCGATAACAAACACTGTGGCATCGGCGAGCTCGGGGGAGAACGTGGCGGAAAGGTTATCGCCGCCACTCTCCACAAAGACGATCTGGATATCGGGGTGGCTCTCTACAAGTCCCTCGACGGCCTCGAGGTTCATACTTGCGTCCTCGCGAATGGCGGTGTGCGGGCAGCCGCCGGTCTCCACGCCAACGATACGGTCGGCGGGCAGCACCGAGTTCTTGGTCAAAAACTGTGCGTCCTCGTGTGTGTAGATGTCGTTGGTAACGACGCCGATCGAGTACTCGTCCGCCATCTTGCGCACGAGGGCCTCAATCAATGCGGTTTTGCCAGACCCTACGGGACCGGCGATTCCGATGCGAACGTGCGACATGTAGTTTCCTTTCCGATGGCGGATTAACAGGTGGGGACGCTTCCGACGGGGGCGGCAGGGGCATTTCTAACTCATATAGAGCCGCGAGTAGAGCGTCTCGTGCTCGATGCAGCGCGTGTCAAAACCGGGGCACGAAAGTCCGAGCATAGTTGCTTCGCAGTTCAGGGCGGTATCGCAGGCCGTCTCCATGGCGCTAAACGAGCCGGTGATGATCTGCTGTCCCGCAGTCTGCGACAGCGGCACCGTCTTGACACAGTTGACGACTATGGCGGAGACCTGGGAATAGAGATAGCGATGCATGAGGGGTGCGAGATCTATGTCGGCAAGGGCAGCAAGCACTCCATAGGCCACGTTGACGGCATGATCGCGCTGCGAGGCCGCATAGCCCGAAAAGAACGCGGCGGCCTCGGGATTTAAAACCTCGAGTTCGCTGACTGTGCGGATAAACCGCGCCGCCAGCTTATTCATGGCGGCCCGGGGCTCGGTAGGCGTTTTGAGCGCCTGCAGCTCGAGTTCCAGTGCGACCAGTGCATCCATATCCGCATGCCGAGCGGCCTCGTAGCCAAGGCGCATACCCAACAGCTCGGTATAGGTGAGTGGGTATGCGATCTGGTCCGCAACATAGGCGGCGGCGCTGTCGGCATTACGAACGATACCAAGCTGGATAAAGGTCTCGAGTCCAAAAGAATGGGAGTACGCACCGATGGGAAAGACCGAGTCGCAAATCTGCTGCAGGAGAAGTTCGGATGCGGGGCTCACGATGCGGTACCTTTCTTTTGGACAATCTTAAAATCGCTGGCAAGTTCGACGGTCGCCTGCACGGCGCGCGTCGAGAAACGCCGATCCGCGGGAAGCGGGCAGACCGTTTTGGATACACGCACGCCGGGAATGCCGGCAAGCATGCGGTCGAGGACGGGCATGGCGGGGGCGAGCAGGCGCACCGTGTGTTCGTCGCTGTCGCCGCGAAAGAGTGGCGCATGCATGTTGCCCACTTCCCAGCAGGCGTGGGCCAAGGCAAGGGGTTCCATCCGGTCGCATTCGATGAGCAACGCTTCTGCACGCCGCGGTCGCGCGACGACCACGATGGGAACCTCGCCTACATCCTCGACGCATCCCAGCACGTCGCCGTCTGTAAGGGGCTGGTCGAGCGCCGCGTCTCCCAAGCGAATGCCAACATCGCGTCCCGCCTCGCTTGCTTTGCGGATTACGCGCCGGCGGCATTCGTCCCAGTCGAGCAGGACCTCGTCGGTTGTGAACGCCCCGCCCAGACGCCGGCGAAGCGCCAGCTCAAAGGAGGGGTCGTTGAGATTGCCCTCGATATGTGTGCAGAGCATGCGCCCCTCCTTGTGCAAATCGTGGACCGCGTGGAGCCGGGGGCCGTGCCCGGGTCCACGCGGTGGCAAAAAGGCTGCTAGAACAGGTTGTAGAGCTGCGTGAGCGGCAACTTGGTCGCCGGCTCGCAGCTGGCGAGCTTGCCGTCGACGGTGACTTTGTAGGTCTCGGGGTCGACCTCGATCTTGGGCATGGCGCCGTTGAGCTTCATGTCGGCCTTGCCCACGGTGCGGCAGCCGTGTACGGGCACGACGTGTTTCTTAAGGCCGAGCTTCTTGGGTACCTCCAGGTCCAGGGCGGCCTGGCTCATAAACGTCAGGCAGCTCGTTGCGCGGGCGAGACCGTCAGCCGCGAACATGTGGCGGTAGGTGACCGGCTCGGTGGTGGGGATGGAGGCGTTGGCGTCACCCATCTTGGAGGCGACGATCATGCCGCCCTTGATGATGATATCCGGGCGCGAGCCAAAGAAGGCCGGGTTCCACAACACCAAGTCGGCAAACTTACCCACCTCGACCGAGCCTACGTAATCGGCCACGCCGTGGGTGAGCGCCGGGTTAATCGTGTACTTGGCAACGTAGCGGCGGGCGCGGAAGTTGTCGTTGTCGTGACCCTCGTCCTCGGGAAGCGGTCCGCGTTGGGCGCGCATCTTGGATGCCGTCTGCCAGGTGCGGGTGATGACCTCGCCCACACGGCCCATGGCCTGACTGTCGGAGCTCATCATGCTAAAGACGCCCATGTCCTGCAAAACATCCTCGGCCGCAATCGTCTCGGGGCGAATGCGGCTGTCGGCAAAGGCGACGTCCTCGGGGATGCGCTTGTCCAGATGGTGGCAGACCATGAGCATGTCCATGTGCTCGTCGAGCGTGTTGTGGGTGAAGGGCATGGTGGGGTTGGTGGAGCTGGGCAGCACGTTGGGCTCGCTCGCAATGCGGATGATGTCGGGCGCGTGGCCGCCGCCGGCGCCCTCTGTGTGGTAGGTGTGGATGGCACGGCCGCCGATCGCGGCGATGGTGTCCTCGACGCAGCCGGCTTCGTTGAGCGTGTCGGTGTGAAGGGCAACCTGCACGTCGTAGCTATCGGCCACGTTGAGTGCATGGTTGATAGCCGCCGGGGTGGCGCCCCAGTCCTCGTGGACCTTCAGGCCGATGGCGCCGGCCTCGATCTGCTCGGCCAGCGGACGCTCGTCCGAGCAGTTGCCCTTGCCGGTGAAACCCAGGTTCATGGGGTATTCCTCGGCAGCCTTGAGCATCATCGAGATGTTCCAGGGACCAGGGGTGGAGGTGACGGCGTTGGTGCCGTCGGCCGGGCCCGTGCCGCCGCCGATCATGGTGGTCACGCCCGAATACAGGGCGCAGTCGATCTGCTGCGGGCAGATGAAGTGGATATGCGTGTCCAGGCCGCCTGCGGTAAGGATGAGCCCCTCGCCGGCCAGGGCCTCGGTGCCCGCGCCAACGGTCATGCCCGGGGTGACGCCGTCCATGATGTCGGGGTTGCCGGCATGGCCGATGCCGACGATGTAGCCGCCCTTAATGCCAATGTCGGCCTTGTAGATACCCGTGTAGTCGAGCACGAGTGCGTTGGTAATTACCAAGTCCAGGTCGCCGTCGGCGCTGGTGGTGGTGACGGACTGGCCCATGCCGTCGCGCAGCGTCTTGCCGCCGCCAAACTTGGCCTCCTCGCCATAGGTGGTCAAGTCGCGCTCCACCTCGATGATCAGGTCGGTATCGGCCAGACGAACCTTGTCTCCGACAGTGGGTCCGTACATGGCGGCGTATTTATTGCGGTCGATAGAAAATGCCATGGCTAGCGTGCCTCCTCGATATCGTTATCCCAGCCCTCGGGGAATCCCGTCGCCGGGCCCTCGCGATAGTCGAGAAAGCCGCGACGACGGGCCTTCTCCATGCTCGCTGCGAGGTTGCGGGGAACCGCCTCGCCGCGTGTGAGGTCGTTGAGGCCAAAGACGCGCTTGGCGCCTCCCAGCTCAACAAGATTCACGACCTTTTCCTCGCCCGGCTCAAAACGGACGGAATTGCCGCTGGGAATGTCGAGTCGATAGCCAAAGGCCTCGGCACGATCGAAGGACAGCGCGCGGTTAACCTCGAAGAAGTGAAAATGGCTACCGACCTGCACGGGGCGATCGCCCTTGTTGGTGACCCGGATCTGTTTGGTGGCGCGTCCGGCGTTGAGCGTGATCGGCTCGTCGCCGCAGATGACTTCTCCAACTTTCATGCGTGATGCTCCTTGGTATTACTGGATGGGGTCGTGGACGGTGACGAGCTTGGTGCCGTCGGGGAAGGTCGCCTCGACCTGAACCTCGGCCACCATGTCGGCCACGCCCTCCATGACGTCGTCGCGGGTGAGGATTTGCTTGCCCAGGCTCATGAGCTCGGCGACGTCGTGACCGTCGCGGGCGAGCTCCAAAAGCTCCGCGCTGATGAGCGCGACGGACTCGGGGTAGTTGAGCTTGAGTCCGCGCGCGCGACGCTCCTTGGCAAGATTGCCCGCCATGTGGAGCATCAGTTTCTCCTGGTCTTTTTCGTTGAGTCTCACGATGCGGTTCCTTTCTTATCTGGGTCTGGTGTGGCTGAGGTTACGGGGGACTTGACTGGGTTCGATGATTGGCTGCACTTACAACCACAGCAGCGCGCCCAAGTAGGCGTAGGTAAAGCTCGCCGCCAGCGCGCTCATGGCGATATAGACGACGCTCGTGGTGATGGCCATGGATGCGACGTTGGCCACGGTGCCGTGGATGTCTTTGGGAAGCCAGCTGGCGACCAGCTCGGCAATGGGTGCGCCCAGGATGCCGCCGAGCACGCCGGCGACAAGGGCAACCGGGATATTGGCGCCCAATGCGAGCACGCAGGCGGGGCCGGTGCTGACGACAGGAACGTAGGTGGCGCACCAGCCGCCGTCAGCAAATTTGCTCGCGTAGAGCAGCACGCCCACGGCCGCCGAGGTAAACTGCGACAGCACGATGGCGGGAAGCGCCGCCCCGGCTCCGTTGACATTGTGGCCGGGGCACAGGATGGTGCCCAGGATGAGGCCGGCGAAGATAAAGAGGCTTGCGACCTCGTTACCGTAGAACGGGGCCTCGGAGAACTCGGCCAGAACGCGACGGACAAACCACAGGGGTGTCGTGACGTCCTCGACGGGGCTGAGCGTGCCGCGGTTCTGGGGAATATCCTGCTTGGTGATCCAGGGGAGCTCACGCAGCACGATAAAGATGACAAAGCCCGTGAGTGCCATAGCGGTGACGTTGGAGACGACGCCGGGCAATCCGAGCGGCGTGCCAATGGTTGCCGTCAGCCAGGTTGCGGTGGGAGAGCACAGCAGCGCCGCCAGCACGCTCGAGGTGAGCAGTGCCGGTACGCTGGGGCCGTAGAGCAGCATCGTTGCGGGCGGGGCGGCGACGATGGGGATGAAGGTGGCGACACAGGTCACATCACCCGCGGCGCCGAAGCCGTCGATAAAACGGAAGACAAAGATGGTGAGTGCCAGGCTCAGCACCTGCGATGCGAGGACCCAGGGAAACATGCGGTGCTCGCCATAGCAGACGGTAAAGCCTTGGAAGCGGCTGTTTTTGCGCGCGAGCAGGTAGGCGGCCGCGCCGCCGATGATGGTGCCGGCACCGGCAAAGACGCTCGCGTAGAACTGCGGCTCGGTGAAGTCCATCAAGAACCACACGAGCTGCCTGGGGAGTGAGGCAGTGATGCCGGTGATGACGTTTGTGTAGTCAAGCTGGGGGATGAGCATTGACCCTTGTGCGACGAGGACGCTCAGTAGGGCGTAGAGGCCAAAGCCGATCGCCATGCTGATGACAAAGCCTACAGGGGAGCCGAATGTGGGCGAAGGGACATTTTGCTTGGAGTCGGTATGGGGCATAGGTATTCCTCTCGTTTCTCTAGAGAGGAATGCTAGTGAGATGCCCGCCCCATAGGGGGCGTCATTGGAGCGGTTTAACCGCCTCATAACAAAGTGCCACGTTTCTTGAAATACATTGATCCGCATGCGACGGAGGAAAACGGATCATTTTGTGGCTGTTGGGTCAAGGATGGGGTCGTTCGTCCAAAACTATGCCGGTTTACTACGATGAATCGGTACACCTCGACCATATCTTGATTTTCCGATAATGGCCGATTCGTTTACCTGCGGTTTTGTTTTCTTGTAAAGTAGCGTGCTCAGGTCCGGGCGATTTATCGTAGTAAACCGGCATAGTTTTGGACGTGGCGGCAATGTTGCGCAACAAGAATGGAGATTTCTCTCGTACGGTGTAGTTGGAAGAACTGCGCGGGCGGATTGCGGCTGCGACGAGAGACGGGAGATGCGCAGTATTGCACTAAGTGCGGAGCTCAGATACCCGATGGCTCCATGTTTTGCACGAGCTGCGGCGCTCGCGTGAGCGGAGTTGAGGACCAGGCGGAGCCTGTGACGTTTCCGGTAGGGGATGCGCCGGCGACCGCTCCTGCGGGGCAGCACGCTCCTCAGGGTGCCTCGGCTCATATGGCGGCGCAGTCTCATTATGAGGAACCTTTGACCGAGCCTGCCGAGGCCCCTCAGCCGTTTGTTCCGACGCCGCAGCCCAAGAAACCCAAGCACAAGGGCCGTATTGTCGCTGCCGTTATCGGCGGTGTTGCCGTTGTCGCCATTGTGGCGGCAATTGTTGTCGTGACGCGTATCGGCGCGTCGTCCGAGGTCACTTCGGGCGGCAAGGACTATGTTGTCTGCGCATGCGAGCCAAAGCCTCTGCCAACTCTATGGACTCGATAAACAAAACCATCGCAACGGTCGCCACGACGCTGGAACAGCTGAAGTCGAAGGACGTTGACGACGCGCAGGTGGGCTACGAAGCCGTTTCCGCCACGCAGGATGTCAACTTTACGGGTGCGGTTGGCGAAGGCCCGCTGAATCCGTCCCCCGATGACACGTGCCAGATCACGGCTACGTGGACCTATCCCCAGGTGAAGGGCCAGGGCGTGGGCGCCGCTAAGTTTAACAAGGATATGGTTCAACTCGTTGCGGACACGCTCGATGCGAGCAGGCAGGCCTCGATGGATGACGAGGACAGCCGAGTGACCATGATGTACACCGCCGAGATCGTCTCGATTGGCGGCGATATCGCCTGCGTGCGAACCTACACCGACAGCTATCAACCTCCGTATCGATCGGAGCGAGTGACAAGGTCGGCGTACTACAACCTTAAGACGGGCGAGCAGGTTTCGCTCGAGGACTCGCTTGCGCAGCATGGGCTCTCGTTTGACACCCTCAAGAGTGAGGCCAAGCAGGCAATTAAGACGGCAAAGCCGAATTTTGACTCTGTGTCCGAAGACAACATCGACGATGACGATAACTACACTGGGGATCATTTCTACTACGATGGCAAGGGCTATATCATCGTCCTCGATACTGGCGAGTTTGACTGCATGGCATGGGATACGCACGACTTGGTTGCGCACGCCTTCGATTCGAGCTATTCCTGCGGTCAGGACGTGACGCCCGAACGGGCTAGGGCCACGTACGTGCCCAACGAGTAGAGTAAAGCCGCAAGAAGTGAATTACAAAGTCCCCGGTGGCGCAAAACGCAGCGACGCCGGGGACTTTATGATACAGATTGGCTCCGAAACAAGCCGTCTGGGCCAGCCACGCCACGAAAAGCGCCCATCTACTACGTTTGTCCAGGTTGTACCGGCCATGGGGCGTTTTTTAACAATGCGGCAAGACGTTTACCTGCGGTTTTGTTAACTCAAATTTGGCTATGGTTAGCACCCTTGGGTTAAACGTAGTAGATGGGCGCATTTCGTGGCATACGACCCAAGCGGGGAGGTATTAGCCGCGCTGGAGGCCGAAGAGTTTGGCGTTGCGCTCGGCGACCATCATGTTGATGTCGGCGATTTCCATCTCGCCGTCAATGTAGGGCTGGTAGGTGCCGTACGGGTCGCCAGCCCCCAGGCTGCAACTGCCGCAGTTATCGCAGCTGCCGTTGCCGCAGCCGGCGAGTGCCAGCTTGATGATCTCTTCGCGCTCGGCACGCGTCGTGTCTTTGATGAGCTTGCTTTTTGCCATGACATATCCTCGATTCGTTTGTTGCCACCTGTCGCGCATGTCTTGTAAATACCGACGGCCTTTGCCCATCATAGGCTTTTGCGCGGGTAGAATGCATGGATAACTTGATGCTTACAGGCGACGGAAAGGAATCGTTGCATGGACCAGGATAAAACGACCGTGATGGGCGGGTACGGTTCCGCGCAGGCTGGCGATAGCGCCGATGCGACCCGCGTTGTTCCCAACCCCGGTTATACCGACCCCGCCGCGACGCAGCCTTCTGCCGAGCCCACCCGGGTTATGGACTATGGCGACACGGCGCAGGATTCTTACGCTGCATCTTCGCAAGGCCCCTATGGCAACGCAGCTCCGGACCCGTTTGATTACGCGCCACAGGATTCTTATGCCGCCTCGACGCCGAATTCCTATGATGACCTACCGCAAAATCCCATTCCGCAGCCTCAGCAGACGACGTATATGCCGCGCACGGCGCAGCCTCGCTATGAGTCGCGCGAGCCGTATCGTGAGTATCCCAAGTCCATCCCTCAGTATGGCGAGGACGAGGAGCAGAAGCCGTCGCGTTCGTCGAGCGTGATCAAGAAAATCCTGATCGTGCTGGCGATTTTCTTTGCCCTGTCGGTTGTGTTTGCCATCGTGTCGGGCATGCTCAACAAGCGGGGCGCCACGACTGATACCACGGCCGAGCAGACCGAGACTGCCCAGTCCAGCACCGTCGACCTGAGCGATATCCCGGGTCAGTACTGGTCCAACGCCAAGAAGCTCCTCAAGTCGCGCGGGGCCGATCTTTCGAACGCCGTGATCCTGACCGATGACGGCTCAACGCCTATTGTCGACGCCAACTGGGTGGTTACGTCTGCACACTACAACGGCGATGGCAACCTGGAGGTCCAGCTCACGCACAAGGGCGGCTCGTCGAGGAATGCGTCCGGCGACCAAGGCGCCACGGACGGCTCGAGCTCTAACATGCTGGAGGACTTGAGCAGCAAGGCGCAGGAGCTGGGAGATAAGGCCCAGAATCTGGGCGATACCGCGCGGAACCTGGGCGACATGGCGACGAACGCCTGGGATGCCCTGCAAAACGGCATTTCGAATGCGCAGGGAAACTAGCGGTCGAGCGGTTAGAGCCTTAGCAGTGCAAACAAAAATGGGGCGCAGGATTGCGTGACCGGGCGCATATGCGCATTGGTCGGCGGTCCTGCGTCCCGTTTTGCTGTCGATTACAGCTGCTCGGCCGGACGGTCGGGCGAGCTGAAGCCCGAGTCAAATGTGACGACGCATGAGACATCGGGCCGGCGTTCGTGCACGATGCGCGTGACGAGCTCCAGCAGCTCCTCATCGGATATGTCAAAGCCGTCGGGACGCACCAGGTCAAACGAAACGAACCCGTCGTGCTCATGCAGGTCGTGGATGGAGAGCGCGGGATCGATCTGCATGACGCCGCGCTTGACCCAGCCGCGCAGGTCGTCGCCGGTGGTGGCGATGGGGTCGCAGTGTAGCGTGATGTCGATGCCCATCTGATGCTTGATTTCGTGTTCGATGGTGTCCAGAATCTCGTGGTGCTCAAAGGCATCGCCCTCGCCGGGCATTTCCACGTGCGCACTGGCAAATTGCCGACCGGGGCCGTAGTCGTGCACCATGAGGTCGTGTGTGCCCAAGACCTGGGGGTACGACATAATCCTGTCGCGGATTTCCTGGACGAGCTTGGGGTCGGGCGCTTGTCCCAACAGCGGGCTGATGGCATCGCGCACCAGGCCCATGCCGCTGATGCAAATGAAGATGCCCACGCCCAGGCCCGCCCAGCCGTCGAGGTCAAAGCCTGTCGTTTGCGAAATAAGCGCCGCCGCTAAGACCGAGCCCGAGGTGATGACGTCATTCTTGGAGTCTTGCGCCGTAGCGATGAGCGTCTCCGAGTCGATGCGGTCGCCCAGCGTGCGGTTGAACGCAGCCATCCAGAGCTTAACGAGCATGGACGTAGCCAGTGCCGCAAGGGAAACAAGCGTGTAGGCGGTGGGGGAGGGCTTGATGATCTTGGTGACCGACTCCAGGATCAGGTTGATGCCGACGGCGCAAACGAGGACGGCGACAAACAAACCGGCGAGGTACTCGTATCGGCCGTGGCCATAGGGGTGCCCCTCGTCGGCCGGGCGGCTGGCAAGGCGGAATCCGAGCAGGCTTACGATGTTGCTCGAGGCGTCAGAAAGGTTGTTGAAGGCATCGGCGATAAGCGAGACGGAGCCCGCGAGCAGACCGGCTATGCCCTTGGCCAGACACAGGGTGATGTTGAGCCCGATGCAGATGAGGCTAGCGGCAAAGCCGGCGTTGGTGCGGCAGGAGGTATCGACCGGCTCGCCCTCGCTGCCGGGAACAAGCGTATGTACCAGCCGATTTACAAATAACATGGTGCGTCTCCTCGCATTCTTATTAAGGGGATAGTGTAGCTCGCACAGACGCAACGCGCGCCGGTGCTCAGAAAATGCAGCAATGGTCTGCCGGCGCTAACGGGCGCGAGGCGGAGGGGGGCGACTGCCCGTACGCCTTCGAGTTCACTGCGCCTTTCCGTCCGACCGAGTGCTCCATTTTGGGCCACATGGGTATGGGCGTGTACCGGTTTGCACGACATACTTAATGTTGACAGTTCCTGTGCAAAGGAGGAGTAAACGGCCAGACGGGTCGTGCGGCCGCGAGACGGATAAAGAGGACGCCCGCATTTCATCACAATTGGAGGATCGCCGTCGCAAAGGTGAATCCGGCAAGGCTTGGCAGATTCTGCAGCAGCGGATCGACAAGCGCCAAACCACCGAAAATGATACCATCTCAGGGATAGACAAATCGCCTGAGGCTCGTGAGGTTCGCGCCGGAATGGTGAAGACCATGAGGAAGCTGAATCAGGCCGTGGAAGAAGCCCGACATGACGACAACAGCGAGTTGGGGGCGGAGCTTCGCAAGATGGATGAACTCAACGAGCGGATTAACGAAGATCGGTGACGCGATGGCTGGAGGTATTTCGCGGTGTTCGAAGGTTTGCGTGAGGCTCGTCGGATGAACGATCCCGCGTCCAATCCTTTGCATTGGGCGAATCGTGGTTGGTCGGACAGCAGGTTCAGCGTGATTCCGGGGACGGTTCGTAAGGGTCCCGGTACGCATCCCCGCGCGGAGTTCGATCTTCCGTTGGCTTTGTTCTGGACTGCGGTATCGGGTCTGGATGCTCCTGCGCGGCGTGATCTTGGCGGTACGCTACTTGAGCCGAGAATCCCGTGGGCGGCAAGTTATTGGCCCGTCTCCTTTTGCTGGCGTGATGGATGGATTATTCTTGAGGACATGAGCTCCATCAATAACGACAGCTCCTCCCGATATATGACGTACTACCGTCCCGTGCGCAAGCTCCCCAATAGGCATGATGCCGTGTTGCATGTGCTGCGTGCCCCGTTCCCGCTGACCGCTGACAAGGCTTTCACGGCGTTTTCGACGTGCTCGTTGGGCCATGTGGACGACCCGGCGTTCATGCCGCCGTACAATGGGCGCCCTTCCGAGACGATGGTGAGTCTGATGAATTCGTTCCGCATGAAACCGGGCTATATCGTGTGGGGCGGGTATCTGCACGTGTGGGTGAACATCCTGTACTGGATGCGGGAAAGCCGTGACCTGGATTTCCGTCATACGGCCGGCGCTGTCTCCGCCGTCGAGGAGCTGGAGCTGTTCCGCGCGTACAAGGTTTACTATGACCAGCTGCGCCGTGAGGTTCCGGCACCGTACGCAGGCACGGTGACATGGCCGGACCAGTGCGACCCGCGTTTCCCGCTGCCGGGCGACCCGCGCCGCGCGAACTACATCCTCGCGTGAGGTGCGCGCGGTTCCTGCATGGCATCCGGCCAATAAGACCATGCGGCACATGGTTCGTGTCACCGAGTATCGTGGGTGGCAAGAGACTGACAGGGAAGGGTTCGTCCATATTTGCGACCTCTCTTTCCATGGTGCCTCCTGGTCAGTTTCTATCGTAAGTGCGCCCTAAAACAAACACTGCTCAATCAGCTCTTTTCCGCGCAGGGTGTCGATCCACTTCTGCGGGATGGCTTTGAGACCGTATGTCGTGCCGGCGAGGGCGCCGGCGACGGCTGCGGTGGTGTCGGTGTCGTCGCCCAGGTTGACGGCGGCAAGGACGCAGGCTTCGTAGCTGTTGGTGTTTACAAAGCACCAGGTAGCGGCTTTAAGCGTGTCGCGCACGAAGCCACCTGACCTGATCTTCTGCTCAGGCATGCCTTTCAGATGGAGTGCCCACGAGGGGAGCGCGCCGTTCATCACATTCCTCATCAGCTCGATAAATATGATGAATGCGTCGGTCGACGTTCTGTGGGCGTGCGTAATCGCGGAGACCTCACCGATCTCTTCGTCTGTCGCATCAGTGAACGCCAGGGGCGCGATGCGCATGAGCGATCCGTTGCCGTTGTCGCGTTCGCCGGAGCTTCCTTTGCCGGTGTGCAGGGCGCGAGCGGTGGTGCCGCCGTAATCGAAAACGCCGTCGATCGTATACTCACCACGGGCAATCCAGCATACGAACTTGTCGCGCATGTCTGCGGTGTCGATATGACCGAGCTCCCTAATTGAGTCGCAGGTGGCGAGCGTCATGGACGTGTCGTCGCTCCAGGTGCCGGCGGGCTGCTCGTGTGTGCCGTAGCCGATCATGTCCGTGCATTCGAACGTGCCGCGGGGCCTGAACTCGTAGGGAACGCCCAGCGCGTCGCCGACGGCAAGTCCATAGATGCAGTCGCTCAGTGTCGTTTTCGGTCTGTCTGTCATGGAGCGCTCCTCTTATGTCGGGGGATATGAAACGCCGTCGGGGGCATCGGTCGCAACGTGCTGCTACCCTTGCGCTTCGCCATTAGTCGCTTCGTTGATGGCGCGGTACTCGGCACTCAGCTCGCGCGCCAGCTCTTCCTTGCTTGGAAGATACGGCAAGTATTTGGCGGCAAACACTTGGTCGTTGTCTTCGGGCAGCGTGTACTCGACAATCGAGTCGCTTTTGTCCGCGCAGAGCACGATGCCTATAGGCGGATTGTCGCCTTCGTTCATGAGCTCGCGCGTGTAGTAGTTCACATACATTTGCATCTGGCCCAGGTCCTGATGCGTAAGGTCATCGGTCTTTAGGTCGATGAACACGAAGCAGCGCATCAGATAGTTGTAAAACACAAGGTCAATATAGAAATGGCGCCCATCAAAGGTGATGCGCTTTTGGCGCGCTTCGAAAGCGAAACCACGGCCAAGCTCCAGCAGGAACTTCTGAAGATGCATGATGAGCGCCTGCTCTAGATCACTCTCGCGAAACGCAGTATCGTCCGAGAAACCTAAAAACTCCAGTACATATGGGTCGCGGATGATATCCTCGGGGCGACGAGCCGGGGCGCTCTTTTGGATTTCCTGGATGACGGCCTCCTTGTCCTTGCTGGCAAGCAGGCGCTCGCGGAGCATGGTGTTGATCTGGCGCTCGAGCTGACGCGTGCTCCAACGAGAATCGGCGCATTCGTTCATGTACCAGGCGCGAGCATCAGGGTCGGGAATGCGCATCAACTTGCGGTAATGAGTCCAGCTCAATTCGCTACGCAGTGCGTCGCGAATTGGAAACGCAAGAAAGAACTGACGCATATTGCGAAGGTTTGCGATGCCAAAGCCTCTTCCGAAATCCGCGGTAAGCCTTCTGGAGAGGCCTGCAATCAATGCCTCTCCATATGCTGCGCGCTCCTCTCCGCCCCGTTCGTCAACAATGCTCTTGCCGATCTCCCAATACGCCTCAACCATCGCAAAGTTAACGGCGGTATAGGCCTTGTCGCGAGCGGCGTTGAGAATCGAGGAAACCTGCTTGTAAAAAACTTCTGGCACGATTGCCGATTCTCCACGGTTTACCAGTTCACCCATCACTGTCGCCCCACTTTCCTCTTGCGGAATGCATCTTTATCGCATTTAGTTTAAAGCCTCGCGCGGACACGAATTGCTGTGCTGTCTGGCACCTTCGCATGGGAGCCTTGCGGTGACTAAAATGTGGCCATAGAGGCAGTTTTAGCGAACCCCGCGGGAGTGACACGCATGGATAACAACACTTTGCTGTTCCAGGACAAAGGTTCGGGTAGGTTTAAAGACGTTAAGATCTACCCCAATCGTATTGAGGTGCTCAAGAAGGGCACGTTCGGCGGCAAGCACACCGAGATTGTCTATCTTAAGGACATCACGGGGGTCAACAGGATCAAGGGCCGCGACGTTTTCCTACGTAACAGGCTGTTGACTACTTGTGTCTTTAGCCTGAGCAGCCGTGCGAAGGCTCAGGAATTCGTCAATGTTCTGAACGTGGTGATGTGACCAGTACACAAAAAGCCGGGATGCAAGGAGTCGCACCTTGCATCCCGGCTGAGCTAAAACGGCGCTGCTGCATGCCGTTGGAGCTTTAGCGCTTGATCTCGATATCGTCGAGCTTGACGTCCATGGCTTCGGTCTTTGCCTCGGCGATATCATCGGCAAATTCCAGAGACTTCATCATGGTCTCGACAGCGTCCTTGTGCTCCTCGACATTGTCGATGCTCACGTAGACGTTGCCGCCGCCTGCTTCGGTGAAGTACTCAGTCGTCACGCCGCCCGAGTGTGTATAGGAGGCGTTGCGCCAAGTCTTGCCGTTGTACTTGACGGGGTCATTCTCGGTCCACTCAAAGTTGGCCTTCCATTTGGCCTCGTAGTCGAACAGCTCGTCGGCGTTCTTGTCAGAGTCGAAGACAGGGATGAGGCGATCGCTGGCGTGCTCGCTCTCGGTGAACTTAAGTTGGGCCCTGTCGGCGGTATCGCCTGCGACGTCCGTGATTTCGACGCCCTCGGGCACCTCGACCTTAAACCAAATGAAATCGGTCCTCATATCCACGGCTGGCTTTTCCGTGGCGCCACCGCCACTGCCGGTAGCGCCGCCACTGCCACCGCAGCCCACCAGGGCAACCGCGGCAAAGAGACTAATGCAGAGGGTGAGAATCGCAAACGCCTTCTTTTTCATGGTCGTGTCCTCCGCTATCTGCAACCGCCCATGGATTACCTGCCTTTACTGCACGCGCGGACGGCTCGCTAGGGTGGGTCATGTGTCCCGTGTTTGCGTGTGCGGTCTTGCCGCAAGGTGGGCCTGGCGCTGGGCAAGCGTGCGGCTTGGTTGATTCTCCCAATGTTGTGCAACAGCGATGCCGGCTTAAGGTTTTAAACTTGGCTGTGACAAAAGCTAAACAACGAAAGGTCGAACGATGTTCTGTCAAAAATGCGGACAGCAAGTTCCCGATGGATCGATGTTTTGCACGCATTGCGGGGCGTCGCTGGCTGGCGGTTCCGTGCCGACGCCTACGGGCGCTGGTCCTTCTTCTGCCCCGGGTCTAACCCAATCGATGCCGCCGGTCGCGCCTGCGCCTCAAAAGCCCAAGAGCAAAGCTCCGATTGTCATCGCGGTGGCGTGTGCCGCCGTGGTACTCCTTGGGGGCGGCACGGTGTTTGCGTTCGCGATGCTTAACGGGTCCAAGAGCTCCGACACACAAATATCGGTGATCGATACCGGGTCTTCGGACGAGAAAGATTCTTCTGCCAAGAAGAAGAGAGACAAGTCCAAGGCCAAGGAGTCTTCGCCGTCGGATGACGAGGCCGTTTCCGAGGACGAATCGGCATACTACGGTTCGGACGATTCGGACGATTCGGACGATTACCTAACCGACGTGCAGACGTACACAAACGACCTTCACCCTTATAGCATGTCGATTCCCAATCGCTTTGAGATGGAAGATACTCCCAGCGGCAGCGGCGCCAGGTATAAGGATCCGGAGACGGGCTTTGTAATCAACCTGTTTGGCTACGTCAACATTAACGACGAAACCGCACACGAGATGTTCGTTGACGCGGACACCTCGGGCAAGGCCGACCTCTATACCGCAGAGGGCGACAACTGGTACGTGGTCTCCTGGCGCGAGGACGATACGATCATTTACGAAAAGACGATCGTCACGGATTCGACGATTGCCACGGCGCATTTGGAGTACTCGACTGCAAACCGCGATATGGGGTCGAAGATTATCGACACGCTGCTGCCGACGTTCCAGGTGGACTAGGCGCCCGTGCCTATAGCCGGCAATCGGAAACACCGATAGCCAGAGCTCCTGACAGCCTTTGTCTTATGGGTTAGACTGGGCTTCAATAAAACCGATGAATGGGACAACCGCTTCCTGGCGTCGTTGTCCCATTTTTTTTATTATGCGTGCGGCCCATGGTGGCCGGCGCGGTGGGCAGAGGTGTTTCGATGAGCCAAGAGATGATGGATAAAACCTGCCGAGGGTTTGCCGAGGCGCTTGCCGCGCGTGAGCCGGTTCCCGGCGGCGGTAGCGCGAGCGCCTTTGTAGGCGCGCTGGGCGCTTCGCTGTGCGGGATGGTCGCTCGCTATGGGGCGACCAATCCCGCGCTTTCCGATCGCGCGGACGATCTGACGCGCGCATTTGCCCAGGCAGACGAGCTGGCGCAGGAACTTGTGGGTCTGGTCGCCGAGGACGTTCGTGCGTACGGCCGGGTGTCGGCGGCATACGGTATTCCGCGCGATGATCCGGCTCGACCCGCGACGATTCAAGATGCGTTGCACGTGGCGGCCATGCCACCGTATCGGATCATGGATGCCTGCGGGCGCGCGCTGGCGCTGCTCGAGGACATGGCGGACAAGGGCTCGCGCCAGCTGCTCTCCGACGTGGCGTGCGGTGCCGTGTTTTGCCGCGCGGCCATGCAGGGAGCGAGCTTGACGCTCTTTGCGAACACCACGTCTATGAAGGATCGTGTCCGCGCCGAGGAGCTCGAGGCGGCGTGCGATGAGCTACTCGATACATGGTTGCCGCGCGCTGATGCTCTGGCGCGCCGCGCCGCTGACGCTGCAAGGAAGAGGGGATAGCCATGACTGAGCTGTTGAAGGGTGCTCCCGTCGCCCGTGCTTTGACCGAGGAGCTCGCTGCTCGTTGTGCTGTTCTGCGCGAGCGCGGCGTTGTGCCGACGCTGGCCATCGTTCGCGTGGGCGAGCGCGAGGACGACCTATCCTACGAGCGCGGTGCCCTCAAGCGCTGCGATAAGGTTGGCATTGAGGCTCGCCGCGTTTTGCTTCCTGCTGATGTTTCGCAGGATGAGCTGCTGGCGGCTATTAAGGACATCAATGCCGACTCGGCCATTCACGGCTGCCTGATGTTTCGCCCGCTGCCCGCCGGCCTTGACGAGGGTGCACTTGCCGCGGCACTCGATCCCGCCAAGGATGTTGACTCCATGACGCCGGCCTCGCTGCTTACCACGCTTTCGGGGCGAGGTGAGGGCTTTGCTCCTTGCACGGCCGAGGCCGTGCTGGCGTTGCTGGATCATTACGGCGTTGAGCTGGATGGGGCCAAGGTCGCGGTCGTCGGTCGATCGCTGGTGATTGGCCGTCCCGTTGCCGCCATGCTTACGGCTCGCAATGCCACGGTGACGACGTGCCATACGCATACGCGCGACTTGACTGCCGAGTGCCGTTCTGCCGACATTGTTGTTGCCGCGGTTGGACGTGCGCGCACGATTGGCGCGGATGCGGTTCGCGAGGGCCAGACGATCATCGATGTGGGCATTAACTGGGACGAGGTCGCCGACAAGCTGGTCGGCGACGTCGATTTTGATGCTGCGGAGCCGATCGTTGGCGCAATTACTCCCGTGCCGGGCGGCGTGGGCGCTGTAACGACGGCGATTCTCGCCAAGCACGTGATCGAGGCGGCGGAGCGTGCATCGAAATAGGCGTTTTGGGCTGTTTGAGGGGTTAGCCATATACCACGTGGTCAAAAAACGCCAAATTTGAGTACTGTTGCCAAGATAGTCACATATGTTTTACGTCTTTTAAACTCCCTAACGATATTCATTCTCGTTAGGGAGTCCATTTTATTGAACCTATGGGGAATAACGTTGTCTTGCTTTTGGACAAATGGGGATTTTCAGCACTCATTACAAGGTAATTTGCTGCTACTAAATTGGTGACAGTACTCATATTTGACATTTTTTGGCCACAGGGGCTGCCGGGGCGGCGGTTTCGCTCTTTTTGCGCCGAAGCGATACACTGTTGCCGTTTGATTTCTTCGCTCAAGGAGGATGCGCATGCCGTGCACAACGATTTTGGTTGGTAAAAACGCGAGCTACGACGGGTCGACGCTTGTCGCCCGCAACGAGGACTCGTCCAACGGGGTGTTTGAGCCCAAGCGTATGCGCGTGGTGCATCCCGACGAGCAGCCGCGTGTCTACACGAGTGTCCTGAGCCACCTGACCATTGAGCTGCCCGACAATCCCATGCGTTACACAAGCGTCCCCGACGTTGTCCCGGGTCATGGCATTTGGGCTGAGGCCGGCTTCAACGAGCTCAATGTGGGCATGTCCGCAACCGAGACGCTCACCACCAACGAGCGCGTCCGCGGCGCCGATCCGCTTGTCGACTACGTGCCCGCCAAGGGCAACGAGGGCGAGGACGGCTATGTTCCGGCGCAGCCCGGCGGTCTGGGTGAGGAGGACATGGTGACCCTGGTGCTGCCGTACGCTAAGTCTGCCCGCGACGGCGTGCGCATTCTGGGCGAGCTGCTTGAGCGCTACGGAACCTATGAGAACAATGGCATTGCCTTTAGTGACGTTGACGAGATCTGGTGGCTCGAGACCATCGGCGGGCACCACTGGATCGCCAAGCGCGTGCCCGATGACGCCTATGTGACCATGCCTAACCAGCTGGGTATCGACAGCTTTGACCTGGACGATGCCGAGGGCACCCAGGCAGATCATATGTGCTCTGCCGACCTGCGCTCCTGGATGGCCGAGTGGCATCTGGACCTGATGCTGGGCATTGAGGGCGACGGTCCGGCGACGGTCTTCAACCCGCGCGAGGCCTTTGGCTCGCACGGCGACAGCGACCACGTCTACAACACGCCGCGCGCCTGGTATATGCAGCGCTGCCTCAACCCCAGCGATGTGTGGGACGGTCCCGACGCCGATTACACGCCCGAGAGTGATGACATCCCCTGGAGCCGCGTGCCCGAGCGCAAGGTGACCATCGAGGACATCAAGTACGTGCTTTCGAGCCACTACCAGGGCACGGAGTACGATTGCTACGGCAGCAAGGGCACGCCCGCCACGCGCGGCGCCTATCGCCCCATCGGCATCAACCGCAACAGCCAGCTCGCCGTGCTGCAGCTGCGCCCCTATGCGCAGCCGGCGTATCGCGCCGTGCAGTGGATGGCCTTTGGCTCCAACTCGTTTAACGCGCTCGTGCCACTGTACGCCAACGTCGAGACTATGCCCGAGTACTATGCCGACACGCAGGCCCGCGTGACGTCCGAGAATTTCTATTGGGCAAATCGCCTGATCGGTGCCTTGGCCGATGTTCGTTTCCATGAGTGCGGTCGCGCCGTCGAGGATTATCAGGAGAAGGTCGGCGGCATGGGCCACAAGCAGATTCACGACGTTGACGCTGTCGTAGCTGCGCTGCCCGAGGCCGAGGTGCCCGCCGAGCTCGCCCGCGCCAACGAAGCCCTTGCCGAGCTCGTGCGCGTGGAGACCGATACCTTGTTGGGCAAAGTGCTCTACACCACGAGCTGTGCCATGAAGAATTCCTTCGCGATGAACGATAACGTAAGGTAAAGACGACCTTGCAACGAGCGAGCGGGGCAAGCGCCGTCGAAGACTTTGCCCCGCTCGATTCCTATCTTGGCGGTAAAACGATTTTGTGTCGTTCGCTCAATCTTGGGTACAAGAAGGACAATGCAGTTGTTCACGATTGGAGCCAACCATGGTTATGAAATTCGATCAGCTTGTTAACGGTGCCATCAACGTGGGCTTCGGCGCCGCTGCCGTTGCCGTCGAGGGCGGCAAGAAGGTTCTTGACGACCTCGGTACCAAGGGCGAGCAGGTGCGCAAGGACGCCGGCACCCCCGATATCGCCCGCAGCGTGTCCGACATGTTCGAGCAGGCCGGCGGCACCATCTCCGACCTGACCGAGCGTCTGGGTATGCAGGGCGAGACCGCGGCGCAGCGCGTACTCGACGAGCTCATCTTGGCCCGCGTCCGCGTTATGACCGCTCCCCAGCGCACGGCCTTTTTGGCCCATGTGCGCGACATCGTCGATGCGGTCGAGGACAACGTGACCTCGGTGCCCGTCGAGTCCGTTGAGCCCGACGACGCAGAGGACGCCGAAGAGGCCGAGTAACAGCGCAGATGGCAGATTCCACCACCGATTACAACAATCTAGATCCCTTGGGTGACGAGGCGGCGGTTGTCGATGAGGTCGATGCCGCCGTCTCGGGCGCTCGCAAGAAGCCGCGCGCTGTCGATATGGTCCCCGAGGAGCCCGATGCGATGGCGCCGGACGAGGAATACCAGCTCACGCCGGCAGGTCGTCGTGAGCGCATTGGGCAGATCGTTCGCCTGATCAAAAAGTACCGCGTATGGGATAACCTCACACCGGTGCGCCTGCGTCGTCTGCTCGAAGAGCTCGGCCCCATGTTCGTCAAGATGGGGCAGATTCTGGCCAACCGCTCCGAGATTTTGCCGCAGCGGTTTTGCGACGAGCTGCGTCGCCTGCGCTCCGACGTAGAGCCGGTACCGTATGAGGTAGTGCTCCGCTGTCTGGAAGAGGAGTACGGCCAGCGCCTGGGGCAGATGTTCGACGCGATCGACCCCAACCCGCTCGGTAGCGCTTCTCTTGCACAAGTTCACCGTGCCCGCCTGGTGACGGGCGAGGACGTGGCCGTTAAGGTGCAGCGCCCCGGCGCGCAGCAGGTCATGGCGCAGGACATCGACATCATTCGCTCGGTGGTGCGCATCGTCTCAAAGTTCGTCAACACCGACCAGTTTGTCGACTTACACGCCGTCGTCGAGGAGCTGTGGGCCTCGTTTCGCGAGGAGACCAACTTTTTGGCCGAGGCCAAAAACCTCAACGATTTCTATGAGTTCCATAAGAACGTCCATGGCGTGACGTGCCCCAAGTCCTATCTGGATCTGTGCACCGAGCACGTCGTGGTCATGGATTACGTCGACGGCATCTCGATTGCCGATCCCGAGCGCCTGGTGGCCGAGGGCTATGACCTGGAAAAGATCGGCTCGGCGATTGTCGAGGACTATTCGACGCAGGTGCTCGATGACGGCTTTTTCCATGCCGACCCGCATGCAGGAAACATCATTCTCAAGGACGGCGTCGTTTACTTTATCGACCTGGGCATGGTTGGGCGCATGTCGAGTCATGACCGCGGTATCGTCAAGGACATGATTTTCGCTGTGGCCGAGGGCGACGTGCCCAAGCTCAAGGATTCGCTCATGCGCTTTGCCGTGACGCGCGGCGATTCTGCCGAGCTCGACCATTCGGCCTTTTTGTCCGATTTGGACTTTATCGTCGCCGACTTTGCGGGGCTCGATCTTAAGGACCTGGATATCGGCGAGTTTTTGACCTCGTTACTCAACCTGGCGCGCAAAAACGACGTTGAGCTGCCGAGCGTGGTGACGATGTTCGCCCGCGGCATGGTGACGCTCGAGGGCCTGCTGACCGAGTACATGCCCAACGTCAACATGATCCAGATCATACAGACGCATATCAAAAACGAAAAAAGCACCTATGCGCGCGTGCGCGATATGGGGCGCGATCTTGCCGCGAGCAGCTATCGCGCGGCAAAAGGCTCGCTCGAGGCGGCCGAGTATCTGGGCTTGGCGTCGCGCATGCTCACGCGCGGCCAGCTTAAGGTGAACACGCAGATTATGAGCAGCGATAAGGCGCTGAGGCAGCTGGGCGGGATTATCGACCGCATGTCGATGGCAATTGTGATCGCCGGTCTGTTTATCGGTTCGTCGGTGGTGTACTACGCGCGCATCGAGCCGGTTGTGTTCGGTATCCCTGTCATTGGCTTTATGGGCTACGTGAGTGCGCTGGTGCTGGCGCTGATGCTGGGCCGCGAGATCTGGCGCAACAGCCACGGCGGCAAGCACTAGAGGCTGCGACCGTCACTGCATTCTCCTATCGCAAACAATAGCTTTTACCTTGGGCTTCGCCTGCGTGCGAGGCCCCTTTGCGTGATACCATACTGACGGTAATAATCGATGGCCTAGATGGTGGTGCGGAGACGCACGAATGCGCGGTTTTCCTGCGCGTTTGGGAGAATCGGGGTGCAAGTCCCCGGCTGTACCAGTAACCGTAATTCCTCTTGGCTCGGGATGTTCGCGTCGCAGATCGGACGACGTGCCCGAGTCGTTAAGGTTAAGTCGGATCGCCTCCCATCTTGCGCGCGGCCGCGGCGCATGCCGCCGGTACGCGTTGGGCTCTGGAGGGAAGGGGGACCCCGATGGGGGTACTCGAGCGCAATATGCGCGATGATGTGGGGCAGCCTCAAGGCAACGTTCCAAGTACAGACAATGGGGGACAAATGGATATGTTTGAGGACGAGCGCGAGCGCGCCTCGTTGCATCGCCGTGGCACGATTGCACGCGGTGTAGCCAAGCGCGGTCTGGTGGCGTTCCTGGCTTTTGCCATGGCTTTTGGAACTACGCCGGCGCAACTTTGGGCCGAGGGCGCCGAGGGCATTGCCGAGGCCGTGACTGCTGGGACGGCTGGCGAGGGCACGGCGGCCGACGATGGCACTGCTGCCGACACCAGCGCGAACAGTGCGCCGGCGAGCGCTGCTGACAATGGCACCGACGCAGATCAGGGTGCAACTGCGAGTGCCGCGAATGGCAATGACACCGCTGCAGACAACGTGACTGAGTCTGAGAATTCTGCTGCGACGCCTGTTGCTTCGGAGCAGAAGAACGCCGTTGCCGCCGCGTCCGCCACAACGCTTTCCGGTGAGGCAAAGGTCTTCATTCAGGATTCCAAGGACAAGGACAACTCGTATTCCACGAAGTCTGGCGCGCTCAACGCGGGCGATACACTCTGGGCAAATATGTACGATGAGGTCGAGGACGATTGGTACGGCACTTCGACTGAGTCCGTTGCCAACCCCGGCACCTGGTCCTACACCTGGCTCGCGGGTACGGTTAAGGCGAGCAACAACGTCGCCGATTACACTGAGGTCGTAGGCCACGAACAGTCACTCACCGTTACCGACGCCATGGTGGGCAAGTACTTCATCTGCAAGGTAACGGTTGATGGCAAGGATTATTATGGTCCGTCCATTTCTTCCGGCGCGGGCATCAATGCCAACTACATTCCTGGCCCCGTGCTGGGCACCGGTCAGATGGAGCTTAACAGCGTCAAGCTGAGTAGCGACGTACCGAGCATAGGCGATACCCTTACGGCGACTCCGTATGTAAGCTATGCGCAGCAGGCCCCTGCCGACGCCAAGGTTACCTACACCTGGTCCGCATCCACCTTCCAGTCCTCGGGCTTTACCAAGATCGAGGGCGCGACGGGCGCCACACTCACGCTGACCGATGACCTCGAAGGAAAGTACATTAAGGTTGAGGCCACCGCTGGCGTCAACACAGTGAACAAGACCACTTCCAGCAAGGTCAAACAGGCCGGTGCGGTCGAGATTTCGGCCGTGTCCATCGTTAACACCAAGGACAACACGAGTGTCTTCGCAGTAGGGGATACCGCTAAGGCCCGCGCCAAGGAGAAGGGCGGCGCGTACGGCGCGTTCGTCGACGCGAGCAAGCTCAACTATCAGTGGCAGTGCTCTGACATCAAGAACGGTACGTATACCGATATCGCGGGCGCCACGGGTGAGACCCTCGAGCTTACCGACGCTTTTGGCGGTAAGTACCTCAAGTGCAAGGTGTCCTCGAAGATTGGCTCTTCGAGTTTGACCAACTCGACGGGCGCTCTCGTTGCTGCCACCGGTTCAATTAATGTTACGAGCGTGACTATGAGCCCGACTTCGGGCAAAGTCGAGGTCGGATCCACGATTACGGCGACCGCCAAGGCGGGCTCCGCTGATGTTACCGCCGATTCACACGTTTCGTGGCAGTGGTACAAGGGCACTTCGAGCTCCGCAAACTCGTGCAACACGCCTATCGAGGGTGAGACCGGTAACACCCTGACGGTGACCGGCGCCCTTAAGGGCTACTACGTCGTGGCCAAGGCCAACGGCGGCTATGGCGAGCAGAAGCCCTACTATGCGGCGGGTCCCGTCTCCGTAGCTGGCCAAGTTGAGCTTTACGACGTGCAGTTCGAGGGCTCTCCTGCTGCCAACGGCGTACATGTGGGTGATACGCTCAAGACTAAGGTCCGCAAAAAGGATGGTTCGAGCTACAGCTATATCGGCCGCACCGATAATGTGACCTATCAGTGGCAGTATGCAAACAGTAGCTCGAGCTACGACTCCGCTTACACCGATATCCCCGGTGCCACCGAGGCGACCTATACCGTTGACGCCGCCTATGCTGGCAAGTACCTGCGCGTGAAGGTTACAAGCGAAAATACCGTTTTCAGCACGCAGAAGAAGAGCTCCTACGGCGGCACGCAGTCCGTAGCTCCGCTTGGTCCGGTGACGCTCAAGGGCCAGTACAAGCTAGCAGGCATCGAGCTTGCCGATAAGAACGTTACGCTGAGCGTGGGCTCAAAGATCACACCGAGCGTGCAGGTTCCGGGTAGCTGGTCGGGCTCGACTAAGGACGTGCCCGACGATGCCGAGCTCACCATGGCGTGGTATGCCAGCGAGAACGGTACCGACTGGACCGAGCTTACCAACGGCATCGATACGACCGATGGCAGTCTGACTCTTACGGACGCGCTTGTCGGCAAGCGCATCAAAGTTACGGCGAGCGCCCTCGACAACACGGTTGAATGGGTTTCGTCCGACAGCGTTACCGCGGCGGGGGAGTATAACCTGCTGCGCGTGACCACTACGCCGCAGATCAATAGCGAATCGACCCATCTCGTCTCGGGCGATAGCGTTAAGGCGACGGCGCAGGCCAAGCGTGCCGACGGTTCGGCCACCAACGGTATTGACGTCACCGACCAGTCGACTGTTGTCTGGTATGCGGCCGACGACGCGAAGGCTCCGGAGGCCGACTGGACGCCGCTGTCCGATATGTCGGGTGCCGAGGCGACGGTCTCGGCATCTGCTGCTGGCAAGTATCTGAAGACTGTCGCCACGAGCGGCAGCTCGAAGGTCGAGCTCGTCTCCGCCAACAAGGTTATTGCCGCGGGCTCGCTCGAGGCCGCAGTCCAAAAGCTCAACGATGCTAACAAGCAGATTGTTGTTGACTACAGCGCCAAGGGCGGCAACGTCAACGATGTCCTGAAGGCGCAGCTTGCTGATCTGGGATTTGCCGACGTTGACGTTAAGGTTTCTAAGGGCGACGTGCACTTTAAGGCTGAGGACGCCAAGGCTACGGTCGGCATCTCCGACGCCCAGGATAAGACCAACGGCGATGTGACGTTCTTCTTCATTGACCCCAACGACTACACCGGTTACAACATCGACGGTCTGCGTAACGCCGATGTGGCGTTTGAACTGTCGCGCGATGGCAAGACCGAGCATTACCAGCCCAACAAGTCGGTGCAGGTTGCTTGGGACGAGGCCCGCGTTCAGCAGATGCTCGATGATGCGGCCGATCAGGTTGCCATCGGTTACGCTGCGGGCGATTCGGCCGAGTCCGTTACGTCCAACCTGACGCTGCCGTATCGCACGGGCATCAAGAACAAGCTTCAGGTTGAATGGAAGAGTTCCGACGGTGATGTCATTTGGCCTTCCGGCTATGGCTGGAGCGACTACACCGGCAAGGTGACGCGTGCTTCGAGCGATCGTGCCGTTACGCTGACCGCGACGGTTTCGTTTGTGAGCGGCGGCCCGAGCGATGTCGAGGGCTCGCACGACTTCACCGTGACGGTCAAGGGTGACCCCGAGAAGGTCGCCGCCGACAAGAAGGCGCTCCAGGAGAAGGTCGATGCGGCCTTTACCTACGACAACATCAAGTACTCCGGCACCGACACGGTCGCCAACAAGGATGGCTTGACCGCCGACCTGCAGATGCCGCGCACGAGCACGCTCAATATCGACGGCAAGTATTACGAGGTCAAGTACTCTGCCAGCACCGATGACATTACGTTCAACGGCTACAAGGGCACGGTCTATCAGCCGCTGCCTGGCACCGAGGCGGCGAAGACCAAGATCACCCTCACGGTGACCGACAAGTCGAACGCCGAGGTCACGGCAAGCAAGACCCTCGATTTTGCGATTGCCCCGCAGGACAAGGACGAGCTCAATGCCGAGCTGTTCCACCTGAGCCTTGCAAAGTCAGCATTCTCTCAGGGTATTCTTAACGGGCAGGATGCGTCCAATGTAACGGGGAACTTGCATGCGCCGTTGAAGGTGTACGGCCAGGGACATGCTGTTAATTGGTGCTATTCCGCCGAAGAGGCTGCTGGCCACTACGGCTTCGTGTTCAGTGAGCTCCCCGGCGGCACGGAGAACACCTATCGTTTGCTCAAGTCGAGCAAACCGAGTGTTATCGCGCATGAGAACCTTATCCTCACTCAGCCCGAATACAACACGAAAGTCACGATTAGCGGCCGTCTGAAGAGTGAGCGTTTTGCCCGCTATGCCGAGCGCTATCCCGACAGTTCGGACTACGCGGTACTTGCCGGTTTGGATGTTTCTGCGACGGTAAACGTCAAGGGAACGACGGGGCTCGACAACCCGAACGAGGGCAAGACCATTACGGTGACGGCCAAGGTCACGGGCGTTTCCGCAAGTGACGCCGGCGGCAACTACACCGAGCAATCGGTGGTGCCCTTGACCGAGCTTACGCTTCCCGCCGACGAAGACACGACGGCCGAGTCGGTGCTCGAGCAGCTTATGACGGCTGCCGGTTGTACGAACCTCGAAGCAAATGCATGGGGTCTTACGAGTGCGACGATGCCCGATGGCCGCGTGCTGAGCACAACGAGCGCCGCGCCGTACAGCTACTGGTCGTTCTTTGTAAACAATGGGTATGCGAGCGTCGGCGCCCCGAGCTATTTCCTTAAGAACGGCGATTGCGTCGAGTTCCGTTATGTTAAGGGTGACGGCACGCAGAAGCCCTCGACGGCTCCTGCCACCAATCCCGGAACGGAGCATCCCGATGTCGATGCGGCATGGAATGGTTTTGCGAACGGTGGCTCGGGATCCTCGACGGACGCCCTTACGCCTACAACAAAGACCGATACGCCCTCATGGGCGCTCAACCTTCTGACCGAAGAGCAACAGAAGGCGGGCGCAAATGTCTCTGCATCCGATCCTATTGTTGCAAATGGAAAGGTGTACCTTGTCACGGGCGCCTCGGTATGGGGCGGAAAGACGTGGAATGCTGTCCTGAACGAGATCGATTCCGCAACGGGCTCCGTTGAGCGATCGCTTGAGCTTGGCTCCTCCATGGATAGCACCTGCCGTCCCGTTATTGCGCAGGGCATCATCCTGATTCCGCTTTCGGGCGGCTATCTGCAGGCTGTTTCGGCAAAGACGTTTAAGACGCTGTGGTATTCCGATGCCTTCGCTATGCAGAATCTCTCTTCGTTGACCGTTGACGGCGACTACGTCTATATCAACACCCTTGATCATTGGTCTGGCAATGACGTGCAAAATGGTACGGTCAGGCGCATCAATATTCACACGGGCGCCATCGCCGGTAGCGCCTCCGTCGCTGACGGAGGTTACTACTGGTCTGGCGGCCTGATGGTAAATGGCTACTATGTAGTTGGCGGAGATTTCGGCCAGATCCGCGTGTATTCTGCCGACCTGTCAAAGCTTGTTGGTTCGATTAAGCTATCTGGTGGCAATATCCGTTCGGCGCTTGTCCTTCATGACGGCTTTGTATATGCGGTCACGCGCGACGATGGTACGTTGCACAAGCTGGCCATTGGTTCCGATGGTTCCGTTGCTGAGGACTCGGCAGTTCAGTTTGCCGCATACTCGACTTCAACGCCTGTGTTTAGCGGCAAATATGCCTTTATTTGCGGTGCGACTGCGAACAATTGGAAGGCTAAGGGTCTGCTTTCGATCATCGACCTTTCCGATATGAGCGTGAAGCAGATTGCAAAGGCCAATGGCGAAGAGCTCGGCTTCGAATCGAAGAGCACGCCGCTCGTCTCGATGCATGATGGCGAGACGTACGTGTACTTCACTCTGAACGGCGCCAAGGGTAACTGGCCCAACTACACTTCGGGCGGCGGCGTGTACATGTACAGGCTGGGCGATGCCGAGGCGACCGAAGTCTTTGCCCCCGGTTCTGGATATGCCAACTATTGCATGGCTTCGGTGATGTGTGACGAGTTCGGTAACCTGTATTACACCAACGATTCCGGCCACTTGTTCTGCGTGAAGTCTCAGTCCCATCGCGTCAAGTTTGATGCTCAGGGTGGCTCTGCGACTGGCGATCAGACGCCTGCTTCCGGCTCGACCGTTGCCAAGCCGGCGGATCCCACGCGCGATGGTTACACCTTTGCCGGTTGGTACACCGATGAGGCTTACACCAAGGCGTATGACTTTAGCGTTGCGGTGACGGCTGATATGACGCTGTATGCCAAGTGGGTCAAGAATGCTGTTAACCCTGGTGGTAACGGCGGCAATGGCGGTTCCAACGGCGGCTCGGGTAATGCCGGTGCTGGTTCTGGCTCCGGTAACGGCACAAGCGGCCAGCAGACTGGCGGTGCTGTTGCTCCGGGGCAGAAGCCGGTGTCGTCGACCACGACCAAGACCAAGGACGACAAGGATTCCAAGAAGGACTCCGATAAGTCCGATAAGAAGGACGAGAAAAAGTCTGACAAGAAGTCCGATTCCAAGTCCGATACGGGTGCTGCTTCCACGACTGCTGCTAAGAAGTCCTCTAGTGTTTCCGAGCAGGAGACTGGCACCAACCCGCTCGCCATTGTCGGCGTAGCGGCAGGCGTCATCGGTCTCGCTGTCATCGGCGTGTTCGTGTTTACCAAGCGTCGGTAGGTGAGGGCTGTGTCCAATAAACCTCAGGATGCCGACTCCAAGCAACCCGACTCGTCGTTCATTCAGCTCGACGAGCAAAAGGGCGCCGCTTCGGCGGCGTCCGCCCCTCGGCGAAAGGCGCTGCTTGGCGTTCTGACTGCCGCGTGCACCATTCTGATCGTCGTCTCGCTGGGTTTCGTCCATCCTTCCACAAGCGGTGCTTGGTCCATCAACTGGATCATCCAGACCGTGACGGGGGAGAGCGTCGTCGCCAAGGACACTAAGGCGTCTGGCTCGACTACGACTTCGGGCGAGGCCAGTTCCGAGGACTCCAAGTCATCGAATGATGCAAAAGACGAGCCCAAGGGTTCGAACGATGCCAAGGATGATTCCGAGTCTTCGGACAAGAAGTCGGACAAGGACTCGAAGGAGAAGAAGTCCGAGGACCAGGACGGCAAGAAGTCTGGCGATACATCCGCTGTCCAAAATACGGGAGCCGGTGATACTTCCAATGTGTCTGGCGGTGCTTCTTCGGGCGGTGGCCAGTCGTCTGATGGAGCCTCATCCTCTAATGGTGGAAACGCCTCCTCGGGCGGACAGGGCGGCTCGCAGGAGTCCAACTACGTTACGGTGACGGTTTCGGTCACATCGAGCGCCGTGGGCAATCCTGTGTCTTCTGGTGGCACCTTCACCTTTAACGAGGGCGCTACGGTCTACGATGCCCTGTGCGCGCTGGGCCTTTCAGTCAACGCGCATGGCTCATCGTACGGCACGTATGTCGCCGCCATTGGCGGTCTGGCCGAGAAGGAGCATGGCAGCACGAGCGGTTGGATGTACTCCGTTAACGGTGTGACGCCCATGACGGCGTGCAGTAACTACGTTCTCTCCAATGGCGACAACGTGGTCTGGTATTACGTTACGGGCTAGAGGCCTCGAAATAACGCGTCAGACGGGCGGTTCGGACAAACATCCGGGCCGCCCATTTTTAACGCGAATGGGACTATGTCGCCAGGTCTCTCGGCAAACAAAAAACCGGTTGGAACGAGAATTCCAACCGGTTATACCTTTAAGCAACTGTCGAACAAACTACGACTGCGCGCCCTCGAGGAAAAAGCGACGGCTAAAGTAGTTGTACCAGGTGACCAGGAACGTGGCGATGGCCTTCATGGCCTGGTAGCCGATGCTCAAAAACGTGACACCCACAAACATGTACAGGTCGTTGAGACCCAGGCCAATCACCGACAGGATGGTGAAGATCGTAAACTCGCGCTTGCGGCTCATGCCCTCGCGGTGGTCGAACACGTACTTCATGCTGAGCCAGTAGTTGACCACGACGGACGTGACAAACGAAATCGTGGTGCTCATCAAAAAGTCGAGGTGGAACAGCTCGACGAGCGCAATGAGCATGCCCCAGTCGATGCCAAAGGAGATAAGTCCCACGACGGCGAACTTGAGGAACTGCTTGGTATGAGGTTGTGCCAGTGCCTTGCGCACGTAATCACATCCAATGCGTTGACAAATCGAGCAGAGGATACTTTAGAGCTTTTGCAAGGGAAACGTAAGGGCTTTGCCAAGAACTATACGAACTCGCCAAATTTGCAAGAGACAATCCGCAAACGTCGCAAATCCTTCCGTAAATGAGCAAGGCCTACGAACAACGCAGCACTCGACGCACGTCGTCCGTGGGCCCCGTAGCTGTGCGGGAAAGTCGAGCTACTTGGTCTCGTCTCCCTCCAGGAAGATCTTGCGGGTCACAAAGTTGTAGACCATAACAAGCGCGGTGGCGCAAATCTTAGCGATATTGGCCTCGAGCCCCAGGCCGGCGTTGAGCGCCAGCACGATACCGTCGTTGAGAACCAAGCCGATCACGGACAGCACGACAAAGATAATGAACTCGCGGCGGCGGCTCATGCCCTCCTTGTGCGCAAACACGTACTTCATGCTCGCGACGTAGTTAAAGATGAGCGAGACGATAAAGCCACTGGTATTGGCGATCAGGATGTTAAGGCCCAGACCGTAGTGGAGCAGATTCATGATGCCAAAGTCGATGACCGTGGCGACGACGCCGACGACGCCAAACTTCATGATCTGCGCAAGGAGCTTTTGCATGGTACCTGCCTTAGGGTGGCGCCGGGGCGCCGTGGGGATGACGAACGCAGCAAGTTTAGCCAATCCCTGCAGCCGGGGCTAGGCGCGCTCCTCGATAGCACCGTTTCTATATGCATCGAGCAGTTGGCGCAGGTCCTGGATCTGGCTGCGGATCTTGGCACCGGTATCGGTGTCGCTCACCATGCGGCGCCGGTCGGCCTCGTCAAAGCGGTTGGTCTCGCTCTCTATATCGATGTTGCGGGTGAGCGCCTCGGCAACGGTGGTAAAGGCCCGGTGCGACTTGAGGCGGCATCCGCGCGAGCTCGAGATAAGCGTGTAGCCGGCGATGCCCGTCTTGGGATGGTAGGCGCGGCAGAAGCCGCCATCGATGACCAGCAGCTTGCCCTCGGCGCGGATGGGCTGCTCGCCCTTGGTGGTTTTAACGGGTGTGTGTCCGTTGATGATGTGGCCGATCGGCGAACATGCCATGGGGGTAACGCCGAACTCGCGCATGATGTCGTCGCAGACCGAGGGCGATTTGGTAAGCGTAAAGTACGGGTCCATCGGCTCGACCCAGGTGCTCTTATCGGCGATATAGGCGCGCTCAAAGGTACGCACCAAGCGTCCGCTGGCGGGTGAGTTAAAGCCGATCCACAGGTACCACATCCAGTCGAGGGCATCGCGGTCGCCCACGCGCCAGGCGCGGCGGGCGATACGGTCGCAAAAATCGAGATAATCGCGGCCTGCGTGCCAGGTGCCCAGGCAGTTCATGCTGCTAAAGGTACCATCCTCGTTGAGCGGCACGCAGCCATGGAACAGTAGGTTGCCGTTGGTGACCTTGTACATCGAGCCGTGGGTGTAGAGGAAATCGATATGGCGATGCAGGTGATCGGCGGTGACAAACTCGGACACGAGCTTGTCGATGATGTGCTGCTCCTCGGGCGTGAGCGTGTAGGGGTCCGTCGGGTCGACGGTGGGGAAGTCGTTGGTCGTGAGCGGCCACACGCTGCCGTCGGCGAGCGTGACCGTACCGGTGTCGTGGTCGATCTTGTCGAGCAGCAGACGGTCGGCCATGTCGAACTCGGGGTGACGCTGGATAATCTGGCCCTCGAGTTTAAAGAGCAGCACGTTGATGGCTTTGATCAGCGGGCTGATGGACTCGCCGGTGGTGTAGGTGGCATCGGCAAAGGCGACGAGCTCGCGCAGCGAGATGCCGTAGTCGTTCTCGAGAATCTCGTAGTTGTCGTAGCGCAGGTTGTTGCGCAGCACCGTGGCGATGCAGGCGGGCTCGCCGGCCGCAGCGCCCATCCACAGCAAATCGTGGTTGCCCCACTGAATGTCGAGCGAATGATAGGTGAGCAGACGGTCCATAATCTTGGCGGCGCCGCCGCCACGGTCGAAGATATCGCCTACCAGGTGCAGGTGGTCGACGGCCAGGCGCTTGATGAGCGAGGCGAGCGACTCGATAAAGTCGTCGGCGCTGGCGGTCTCCAAGATGGATTCGATAATGCGTTCGTGATAACGCACGCGATAGTTGTTCTCGTCTGGATGCGTGTGCAGCAACTCGTCGATGATGTAGGCGTAATCGCGCGGGATGGCCTTACGCACCTTGGAGCGGGTATAGCGGCTCGAAAGCGAGCGGGCAACCACAATGAGTTGGTCGAGCATGGTCTTGTACCAGGTGGGGGAGTCCTCGTGCTGGCTGCGGACCAGCTCGATCTTCTCGCGCGGATAGTAGATGAGCGTGCACAGCTCGCCCTTCTCGTCAAAGGAGAGCGTCTCGCCAAAAATCTCGTCGACATGCTCGCGCACGACGCCCGAGCAGTTGTTGAGGATGTGCATAAAGGCTTCATACTCGCCGTGCACGTCGCTCATAAAATGCTCGGTGCCCTTGGGTAGGTTGAGGATGGCCGAGAGGTTGATGATTTCGGTAAATGCGGATTGTTCGGTGGGGAACTGTCTCGACAGCAGGCGCAGATACTTGAAGTCTTGCGGATTGCGATCGAATGCGACCATGAAACACCTTCCGATGGGGTTGGTAAAACTGATAAACAGCGTTAAATGTTTATCAGTATGCGCCGCTTTTGTTTCGATTTTGCGCCAGCTGCTGAATTGTTGGCTGAACGGTCTGGTAAATCGATTTAGTTGAGGTAGATGTGTCTGTTGAGTGGAGACGACAGAGGGTGTCTTCTCAGTTATTTATGCGTGGGGTCGGTGGAGATGACGGTGGTAAAGATGTTCGCTATTATTGGTTCGAATTGGTAAATAGTGGACATTTGTACCGTATATAGGCTAGCTGTGCGATAATTTGCGTAGCAATACGTAAGGAGCCTCATATGAGTGATTTTGTCCTGACCTGTGAATCCGCCGCCGACCGAACCCGTGAGTTCTTTGCGTCGCACAGTATCCCTGTCGTGTGTTTTCATTACGAGATCGACGATGTGGTCTATACGGACGATCTGTATCAGTCGGTTACGCCGGACGATTTTTTTGCCCAGATTGCCGCGGGCGCCATGCCCAAGACGTCTCAGGTGAGCGTGGGCGAGTACGAGGAGTTTTGGGAGCCGTTCGTTGCCGAGGGTAAAGACGTGCTGCACCTGACGTTGTCATCGGGTATTTCGGGCACGTATGGATCGGCCTGCGTTGCGGCGCAGATGCTCGCGGATCGCTATCCCCAGGGCGGCAAGGTGCACGTCATCGATTCGTTGGCGGCGTCTTCGGGCTTTGGCCTGCTGGCGGAATGTGCCGCCGACGTTCGCGATAGCGGCGCTTCGCTCGACGAGACGGCCGCTTGGATTGAGGGGCATAAACTCAACCTTCACCATTGGTTCTTCTCGACCGATCTGTCGAGCTATCTGCGCGGCGGTCGCATTTCGGCCGCGAGCGCGATCATCGGCACGGCGCTCAAGATTTGCCCACTTATGACCGTCGATTGTGAGGGCAGGCTTTCGCCACGTGAGAAGATCCGAACTAAGAAGCGCGCGATTTCCGAGATGGCTAAGACCATGATGGCACACGTGCAGGACGGTGCGGATTATTCGGGTAAGTGCATCTTATCCCATTCGGCGTGCCGCGGGGATGCCGAGGCCGTTGCGGCACTGATCGAGGAACAGGTTCCGCAGCTCAAAGGTAAGATTGAGATCAACAATATCGGTGCTCTGATCGGTTCGCATACCGGACCTGGTACGGTGGCGCTCTTCTTTATGGGCGACAAGCGCGTGGATTAACTTGCTCCATCGCATCGCTGCATGATTGCTCAAACGAAAACGGCCCGCCTCACGTTTGTGGGGTGGACCTTGCTGTTGGGGCTAGCGTTTCTTGCCGCGGAAGAAGAAGCCGTGGAGCGATGGCTTGAGTCCGCGGTTGGCGCGGCGCTCCTCAACGCGCTCGTGGATGGATGCGACGCGCTCGATAACCCCATCGGGAATCGGCACGTCAGGATTCATGTTCTCGACCTGACTGACCTCGGCGGCGGCGACCTGGTCGATAATGGGCACATCGTCGCGCGAGATGACGGGCGTGGCGTCTTCTTTCATCTTGCGGTAGCGCTGCATCATGTCGGCCTGCAGCTGCTGGGCCGAAGGCGGTGTCCAAATGATGGCGTTGGCACCGGCGGCGATGGTCTCGCGGATGCTCTCGGGTGTTTTGCCGCCCGGTGCGATGAGCGGCAGGTTGGGATAGTGCTCGCGCAGTTCACGTAGAACCTGTGGCGTGTTCTTGCCGGCCGCGATGTTGAGGACCTTGGCTCCGGCGCGCACCTTGGCATGCGCATCATCGTCGCAACGTACGACCGTGGCGATGACGGGGATGTCGGCGATGTTGGTGATGTGCTCGACCATCTCGGCAGTGGCGGGGGAATTGACCACGCAGCCCGCCGCGCCCTGCATCTCGGAGACAGCTGCCATCTGTACGGAGCGCTTACCGGTCGTAGTCCCGCCGCCCACGCCGACAAAGACTGGGCACTCGGCAACGGTCAGCAGTGCCTGCGTAATGGCCGGCTGTGGCGTGAAGGGGTAAACGGCAAAGACGGCATCGGCGTTGGAGTTGCGGATGACCGCGACGTCGGTGGTGTAGATAAGCGACTTGATGCGACGACCGAAGAGCGTAAAGCCGCTGGCCTCCTCGATCTCGTCGGGCATGCGGAGGGCCGCCTTGCGCAGGCGTCCATCGATGGGTAGCGGCTCCATGGGGAGCAGTCCGTTGGGGGTCACGGCTACCTGGGGCTCGGTGAACTCGTCTGCGAGCTCGACCTCGGAAAAATCGACCGAGGCGACGATGTCCTCGTGGACCTCGGCGGGAACATCGATGGGGGCTTGGTCGTTTGCCGTGGCCGGCGTATCGAAGGAGCTGGTACCGACGAAGGCGTCGACGCGCTCGTTTAGGTCGTTGAGGGTATCCATGGGGGCTCGATTCTATGCGATGGTGGCTGGCGGGGTGTCGGCAGCGTTGTGCTGACTATATCATTTGACAAGTTGATTTTTCCCCGCCGCGCTATCCGTTAGACCGAAGGGCCAGCGAACCCTTGATTGTCATTTTCATTGCAACAGCCTCAGGACTCAGCGCAACGCGTTGCGCTGAGTCCTGAGGCGCGAATCCGGGTAGGCAACCCCAGAGGGGCCGGAATCCCCCGGCCCTCGATGGAGGGAGGCCGGCATGTCCAGACCGAGACCGTCCGGAAGGTCGTACGGGAGGCTCACGAGGCACGAGAGGAACGCGATCGAGAGAATGCTCGACCGCAACCGAAGCGCCCGCGAGATCGCCGCGGAGCTCGGCAGGTCGCCCTCGACCGTGACCAGGGAGGTGGCGGCGCACCGCTACGTCACCGCGCCGCGCTCGCGCTACGGCGAGCCCGCGCCCGAGGACCTCTCGGGGGCCTGCCCCAGGCTCGCCGCATGGCCGAGGTGCTGCAACGGCTGCTCGCACAGGAGGGGCTACGGCTGCTCGAGGAGGCCCAGGGTGTTCTACAGCGCCAGGAGGGCGCAGGAGGCAGCCGACGCCGAGCTCTCGTCGAGCAGATCCGGGATAGACGATGTTAGCGTCAATCTATTTTTCACCAGTTTCGCTAAACAGGCGCACCGTTCGCGCAAAGGCGGTTTCACCGGTTGCG
>NZ_WWSL01000012.1:0-122312 GCF_009875845.1 Collinsella sp. BIOML-A6 | reverse complement strand
GGGGCTAGTTCCGCGTTGCGCTAGCTGCGGAAACGCGGGGGCCGTTCAAGCTGTTGCGTTGAGATTGAAAATCAACCAACTTCGGGGCTCTTATCGAAAAAACGAGAGAGAGGCATTTAAACTTGTTCAACCCGTCTAACAAGCAATTCGAGATTCTGTGTATTCGGGGAGGAAATGATTGATCTCAAATGTTCGTTAGATGTCCGTGAAAGCGGTGCTCGGCTCGGATTTGTCCATGGATCAACCATGGGTGTGTACGAATTTCTTGTCAAATATTAGTTATTAACGATTCGATATCTGCAACATTATGCTCAAGGGAGCCGAATCATGAGTGCAATTCTACTCGGCAACGGTTTGAACCGCTGCTTGAAGAACTATCCATCTTGGGACGATTTGCTGCAGGGTATCGAGAGTGAGTTCTTCAGTAAATTGGGGCCAACGGTCAATTCGTTGTTGAAGTACGACGCAATTCTTTGTGAGGCGAAGGGGCGCTATAGCAACGACAGCGTTTCAAAGAGAGTTTTAGATTGTTTGAATTGCCTCGATACACCCCAGACTGCAATCGAAAAATCTGATTATTTCGTTTCCATACTCGATTCTGGTGTTAAAACAATTTTGACGACCAATTATGACCACAACCTTGAAAACGCTCTCATTCACGGGGCTTCATCTCCCTTGTTTGGCAAGCAAGTAGAAGAACATTACACGTTTGAGACGAGAGCTAGCGATAAGAGAAATAAAGTAATTGGCGATTTGGAAGTCCATCACATTCACGGAGAAATCTCGTATCCTAAAAGTATTTGTTTGGGCATTACCAAGTACATTGATAATTTGGCTAAAACAATGGAATTGCTATCTGATGGGGAGTCTAGTCAGGACGTTTCAAGTCTTGGTCGTTTGATTGATTTAAATGTGCTTACTAGGGGTCCTGGCTGGAAAAAGACCTGGGCCGAGCTCTTCTTTAATTCTAATATCTATATTGTTGGCCTTGGTTTGTCGTCGGACGAGCTCGATATCTGGTGGCTTCTCATGAGGAGGGCTCAGCTGTTGGCGGACCGGGACATGAACGGAAAAATAACAAATAGAATCATCTATTTTCCTCTTATTTCCGAAGATGAGCAGCGCGATTTTAGTCCTTTCGACGCCCTTCATGTTGAGTGCGAGCCATGCAAAGTAATTGCCGGTAATTGGGAAAAGGCCTATTGCAAGATTTGGGAAGAGATTAGACGGCTTGAGGGATAAAGGAGTCTCAAGTACGTATCGACAACCTGGGCGAGCTGCCCTGTGCTTTTGGAATTCGTATTGACGAATGCTAATTAGACGAAAAACGGCACGACCGTTTTGTGGCTTATAGGACAAAATGTGTGTCCATGTTGGGGGCATCGGCGCAGGTCGATGCCCCTTTTTCAGCCGTTTAAATTCCGTGCCCGCTTTTAACCGCTCGGACAGAATGTGTGTCCGGTTGCCTATCGTTCCCGCAGGTAGATAACCTCTTCCGGAACCGTTAAATACCCTTTCGGAAGAGGTGCCCATGAAGGCCGTTTATTGCCCCTACTGCGGCGGTCGGACCAAGCGCAACGGAAGGACTTCCTCGGGGTCCCAGCGGTGGAGGTGCACGGACTGCGGCGCGTCGACGACTGTGAGGTACGACGACACCGCTTCGAGGCTCGAGGAGTTCCTCGGTTGGCTCCTCTCGAAGGACTCGCAGGCCATGATGCCGGGCGGCGGGCGGCCCTTCAGGCGCAGGACGGCCGAGTTCTGGGAGGTCTGGCCCATGCCCGTCCCCGACGGCGTGCTCTACGTCGACGGGATCTGGGTCGCGCGCGACCTCGTCGTGCTCATATGCTGCAGCGGCGAGCGGGTGGTCTCCTGGTACATGGCCAGGTCCGAGAACTCGAGGGCGCGGTCGGCCCTCATGGCGCCGATCCCGGCGCCCGACGTGGTCGTCACCGACGGCGGGAGCGGGTTCGCCAAGGCCGTGCGCGAGACCTGGCCGCGCACCAGGGTCCAGAGGTGCACCTTCCACGCCTTCTCGCAGGTCAAGCGCTATACGACGACGCGGCCGAAGCTCCAGGCGGGGCGCGAGCTCTACCTCATCGTGCGCGACCTCATGGGCATTGGGACGATGCGCCGCGCCGTTCCAAGGCCAAGCGCAAAAAGCGCGGACCCGAGGACTCTCCGTTTAGCGTGGCGTCGCTCACGCCCATCCAGATGCCCAATCTGGACCTGGATGCCATGATCGACGAGCGCCAGTACTTTACGCGCGACGAGTGGCTCAATATGCTGCTGCGCTCGGCTGGCTACGAACCCAGTGAGCTTTCCGAGAAAGAGCGCCTGCACTTTATCGAGCGCATGGTGCCGCTCATCGAGCGCAACTACAACCTGTGCGAGCTGGGTCCCCGCGGCACCGGCAAGAGCCATATCTACAAAGAGGTCTCGCCCTACGCCATCTTGCTTTCGGGCGGCCAGACCACCACGGCCAACCTGTTCGGCCGCATGAACTCCATGCGCGCCGATCGCGTGGGCTTGGTGGGCCATTGGGACTGCGTGACGTTTGACGAGGTCGCCGGCATGCGCTTTAAGGACACCAATGCCGTGCAGATCATGAAGGACTACATGGCAAGCGGTAGCTATGCGCGCGGCCGCGACCAGATTAACGCCGATGCCTCCATGGTCTTTGAGGGCAACATCAACGATACCGTGCAAAACGTCCTTAAGACCACGCACCTGTTTGATCCGTTCCCGCCGGAGTTTAACAACGATTCGGCCTTCTTCGACCGTATCCACTATTACCTGCCGGGCTGGGAAATTCCCAAGATGCGCTCGAGTCTGCTGACCGGGCATTACGGCCTGATCACCGACTGCCTGTCGGAGTTTTGCAAGGAGATGCGCCGCAAGGACTTTACGCACCATATCGACCGTTACTTCCGCTTTAACAGCGACTTTAACAAGCGTGACGAGATCGCCGTGCGCAAGACCTTTAGCGGCCTTGCAAAGCTGCTGTTCCCCGACGAGGCCATGGACAAGGACGACGTGCGCTGGCTGTTGGACTACGCCATCGAGGGCCGTCGCCGCGTAAAGGAGCAGCTCAAGATTATGGCGGGCGTCGAGTTTATCGACGTTAACCTGGGCTACATGGATGCCGACAACCCGCAGGACGTGCACGTGGTGCGCGTGCCCGAGCAGAGCGAGGACACGCTGATTCCCGACGGGCCGCTGCTGTCCGGTCACGTGTTTGGCGTGGGCAGGTCGCAGGGCGGCGAGGTTGCCGTGTACAAGCTGGAGAACAAGGCCGTTGCCGGCGAGTGCAAGTTTAAGCACGAGGGCGTGGCCTTTAACAAGCCGGTGCGCGATACGCTGGAGGCCGCGTTCGACAACTTTGTGAACCTGGCGAACCGCGTGGCGCCGGGCATGCACATTGGCTCCAAGGACTACCTGCTGTTCTACAATGACTTGCAGAGCAAGGGCCTGTCCGAGGAAGTTTCGCTTGCCGAGTTTGTGGGCCTGTGCTCCGCGGCCTGCAACCGCCCGGTGATGCCCGCGCTGGCGATTCCGGGAATCTTGCGCATGTCGGGTTCTATGGACGAGATCCGCGGGCTCGAGGACATTATGCGCGTGGCCAAAAATGCCGGCGCCAAGCGCGTGATTTTGCCGCTGAGCGCCATCGCGGGCCTGCAGAGCGTGTCGTCCGAGATTATTTCGGGGTTGAGCCCGGTGTTCTACACGGATGGCGACCCGGTCGACGCCGCGAAGAAGGCGTTGGATCTGTAGGGGTACGAGCGTGCGGGGCGTCCGGTGCTCGGGCGTTCCGCGAACATGTTGGTGCGTGGTGCGTGAGGAGGCCTGCCATGGCGGACGAGCGTTCTGTTGGTGAGCTGCTCGACGAGCTGTTTGGCTTTGAGTCGGTAGCCAAGCGTCAAACGGCGCTTGAGCAGTACGATCGCGGGGAGTTGGTGCGAAAGGCACGCTCCCGCGAGCTGCTGGGCGTGCTTAGGGGCGTCGAGGCTTCCGAGCACGCTGCACGCGAGTCTGCCGTTCAGGCTGTTGACGGGTACGTGCGCCGCGTTGAGAGCGCTGCGCTTGCACGCGCTCGCAAGCTGGCGGGCATTGGGGGCCCGCTGCAGATGGAGCGTCGCTATGCTGCCTTTTTGCGCATGGAGGACAAGGCCGAGCTGCTGACGCGCCTGGAACAGACGCTTTCGTTTATCGAGGTAAAGCTGCGGGCTAATACGGCGGACAGAGTGCATGCGGCGTACGATGCTGCGGGGGCCTTGGTGTTGCGGGACGCGGCACGCCTGAGTGACGTGCACGTTGTGGATGTCGTGCCCCTGGATGCCGACCTGCTGTGCACGCAGCTGGAGCAACTTCGTTGTGCCGCCGACGCAACGGACCTTGCGGGTATGATCACAGCGACGTTTGAGTCCGAGCTGAGTGCGACTGGGCAGCAGGGTGCTGACGGCTTTGCGGGCGATTTGGCTGGCGATGTTGCTGGCGACGTGGCGTTGGAGCGCGAGCTTACCAACGTGCGCGGTGCTGCGCAGCGGGCGCGCTTGGCGGCGCAGGCGTATCGGGCCGAGTGCGCCGTCCGCGTTGCGGGGAGCACGGTGGAGCCGGTATCGTTGCCCGAGTCTGCGTGCGTTGCGTGCGAGACGGCGTGCGATGCCGGGGAGCTTTCCGAGTTGCTCGCCCAGGTTAAGAAGTCGTTTGAGACCTACCGTCGTGTTGTTGCCGACGGCGGGTTGTTCTGTGCGTTTGGCTCTGGCTCGCCGCATGGGATATGCCGGGGTTCGAGCAATTTAGACTACGATTCTCGGCTTGACGAAGACGTGCTGGTGGGCGAGTACGATGGCGCTACCAGGCATGATGTTCGCCGTGAGGTTCCGATTCCCGAGCTGGTGGATGAGGCTTCGGCCGAGGGCGGCGACTCGCTCGAGGTTGCCGTGGCGCGCATGCGTGAGTTTAATGCGCGCCGCTACGAAGGTGTGCTGGACGAGGACCCCGCGCGCCATGTGAATGCGTTTTGGTATGGACTCAAAAAGCTCAGCCAGTATTGCGAGGCCGCCGTGCGCGTGGACGAGCGTGCTTGGGATTGCTTTATCGATAAGGTACAGTTCGCCTACGATGAACCCGTGGGGCGCCTGGCCACGCAGATGGACGACAAGCAGGTTGCGGCTTTTGTTGCTGCCGTGGAAGTGCTCGGTGTTAGTGAGTAGGGGCTTGGCTCGATAGGAGGTTCCACCATGAAGATCGAAGTTGATGTAGACCAGTTGCGCGAGAGTCTGCTCGACCGTGCGGGGAGTGCGGCGGGCGTGGGCTTTCCGGCCGCCATGCTCGACGTGATGGATATCGAGGACGAGTCGCCCCAAGAGCTCCTAGCCCGAGCCGAACGCGAAGGCCTCGACCTCCGCGACTTCGCTGTCGACGAGGACTAAGGGTCCGGGGTAGCTAATATGGAACGGCGCGTCTGCATCCGCGACTGTGCGAAAATGCACGATAAGCCGTCGTAATGGAGTCTAATGAGCTCGCGATTGCTCTATTTTGACTGCCCGCAGGCTAAGTGAGTAGGCTTTATCGGAAATCCTGAGCACACGACAAATTTGCTTCAATAAACCCGCAGGTCACAGGCTTGTGCTTTGGTGGCGTGGTCGGCGATTTGGCAAAAGTCTACTCACTTAGTTTTGAGAGATACTAATTGTCCGCAACGAGACCCCAGCCGGGTCGATTGATGCTCAAATGTAGCTTATTTGGGACGGCTACCCCCCTGGCCGCTACGACGCCAGCGTGGCGATGACGGCTTCGTCGCCGGCGTATATGAGGGTATTGCCGTCGGGGATGATCGTTTGGCCGTCGCGCTTGAGCATCACCACGATAAATGGGTGCTTGCCTTGCGGCACGTCGCGCAGGCGCTGTCCAGCTAAGCGGCCGTGGGGAGTCACGGTGACCTCGCGCAGCGTAACCTCGGCACGCTCCTCAAACGTAGGCGCGGCCATAACCAGAAGGTCGCCTTCCTCAATCACGGTATCGCCATTGGGCAGCACCGGATGTGCACCATCGCGCAGCACCAGGACCACCAGCATGTCCGTGACGCTGCCAATATCGGCGAGCGAGCGCCCGGCAAACGGATGCCCCGCACCCACCTTGAGCTTGACGAACGACATACCGTCCTCGTCGCGGTAATCGTTAAAGGTACGGCGCACGTCGCCTTCTGCATCGATCATATCGAGTTTCTTCGCCACTGCTGGCAGCAGCGAGCCCTGCACCACAATGCTCGACGCGGCAATCACAAAGACCAGGTCAAACAGGTCGTGCCCACCGGGAACACCGGCCACAACGGCAAAGAGGCTAAATACGACCGAAGCTGCGCCGCGCAGACCCGCCCAGCTTACGAGTGCCACCTGGCGAGGGTTCGTCTTAAAGGGCGCCAGCAGCATGCCGACGGCGATGGGACGGCTCACAAAGAGCATAAACGCCATGAGCGCCAGGCCCGGCAGCAGCATTTGCGGCAGGCGGGCGGGCGTCACGAGCAGACCGAGCAAAAAGAAGATGGTCATCTCGGCCATCTCGGTAAGGGTGTCAAAAAAGTGCGCCAGCTCGACCTTGCCGGTGATGTCGCTCGCGCCCAGCACAATGCCTGCCAGGTATACGGCCAAAAAGCCGTTGCCGCCCAGATAGCTCGGCAGCGCGTAGGCGACGATGGCCACGGCGAACAAAAAGATGGTCTGTGCGCCCTCAGCCGTTGCGTGCGCGCGCTCAATCAGGCGGCTGGATGTCCAGCCGATGACAAGGCCCAGGCCCACACCCAGGATGATTTGCTTGGCCAGCAGTATGGGAATGTTGATGTCGCCGCCGGCCGCGAGGGTCGCGAGCACGGCGGTGAGCATGTAGGCGACGGGATCGTTGGAGCCCGATTCGACCTCGAGCAGCGAGTCGGTGCCGCCTTTTAGCGACAGGTTGTGCTCGCGCAACACACTAAAGACGCTGGCCGCGTCGGTGGATGCCACGACCGATCCCAGTAGCAGGCCGCTGATCCAGTCGAAGCCCAGTACAAAGTGCGCGAACACGCCGGTGATGCCAGCGGTGATAACGACGCCGAGCGTGCTTAGCAGCACTGCGGGCACAGCGACGGGTTTGGCACGGTCGATGTTGGTGTTAAAGCCGCCGTAGAACATGATGAACAGCAGCGCCGTGCCGCAGACGGTTTCGGTGAGCGCATAGTCGCTAAAGTCGATGTGCGCCGGACCGTTGACACCCAGCAGCATGCCGAGTGCGATAAAGATAAGCAGGGTGGGGAAGGGGAGCTTTTTGCCGACGGGTTTGATAGTCAGGCACAGAATAATGACGAGGCCGATAAAGAGAAGGATCTGGTTCATGGATGGTGTCCGCTCCTGGGTGGTTGGCGTGGCACGGTCAGTTATCTGCGTTTATTTGTACCCAAAGATGGTGGGTTTATGGGGTTGGATTGCGGGCGTGCGCGATATCGTCATAGACGGCTGCCGTCTTTGCCTCTGCTCGGAAACCCTTTCCAGCTTTATCGCAACGGAGTACAATGGGTAACGTTTAAGTTCAACTTGAAGTTTTAGTTGCGGCTCCGGGCTTCGGTCGTAATGCAGGGAAAGGCGTTCCATGGCGATCTATGTGACATCCGATGCTCACGGGCACGTGCGTGCGCTTGACGAGGCCCTGACCAAGATTTCGCTGGCTTCCGACGATACGCTGTACGTGCTGGGCGATATGATTGATCGCGGGCCCGATCCGGTTGGCGTTATTAAACTGGTGCGATCGCTGCCCAACGCGCGCGTGCTCAAGGGCAATCACGAGCAGATCATGCTCGATGCCATCATTGGCCAGGATCCGCTCGATGCCGAGACCTGGGATATCAACGGCGGTTGGACTACCCGTCAGCAGCTCAACGATATGGAATTTGAGGCGTACGAGGAACTCGTGCGTTGGATGGCGACGCTGCCGCTCTACGCGGTGGCCGAGACTGACGAGCGTCCGTACCTGCTGGTGCATGCCGGCATCCAGACCGAGGCGGCGCGGGCGTTTTTGCTTGAACATGGGGTTGATTGTGCCGATGGTGCCGGAGCGGTTAGCGCCGATCGCGAACTGCTGAAGCAGATGCTTGCCGTGCAGTCGTCCGATGACTTGCTGTGGATTCGTCACGGCTATTGGGACGCGCCGACAGGGCTGCTTTCTGCCGAGGGCAAGGGTCCGGTCGTGGTGAGCGGTCACACGCCCACGGTGTCGCTCGGGCGTTATTGCGAGGTAGGCGGTCTGGCGGGGCTTGATGAGGAGTCGGGCCGTGGGCAGATTGTGCGCCTGGGCGGCGAGGATACCGCCGGCGTGCCCGATCGCATCGATATCGACTGCGCCGCCGCCACCGGCTCCGAGTTCGGCCGCGTGGGCATCCTGCGCCTGGATGATGGTGCGGAGTTCTACGCGAACATCAACCCTGGAGAATAACCGGTGCAAGGGGTAGCTAATTTGGGACGGGGCTTTTTTGACTACTTCTGCCCTTCTGCCCATCAAATGATTTTTCTAGGACGGGGATTAAATAATCATTTGGCTGCCCGCTGGCTAAGTGAGTAGACTTTTCTGGAAATGCCGAGCAGCCGGCAAATTTGCCTCAATAAAACTGCAGGTCATAGACTTGTGCTATGTCGGTGTGGTCGGGGATTCGGTAAAAGTCTACTCACTTAGTTTTGCGGGATGCATATTGTCTGCAACGAGACCCCAGCCGGGGCGATTCCATCGCAAATTCCGGCGACCGGGGGCAGCTAATTAGGCGCCGTATGGGTTGCGGTCGCGTTCGATGCGTTGGCGGATGTGGGCGTACTCGATAATCAGTAGCATCAGGAGTAGGGCCATGACCGCCAGGTAGCTCACCACGGCGCCCATCAGGCCCAGCAGGTTGATCATGATCACCGGGAGCGCCACGCTCACGGCAAAGCAGATCAGGTAGATCTTGGTGACGTCGCCGGCGTGGCGCAACACCGTGATGATGGCGTAGATAAAGTCGATGGCTGCGGTGACGCCGCCGGCGACAACCATTAGCAGTGCCAATGTGCGGTAGCGCTCAAAGTTGAGGCCGTACATAAAGCTCATGAGGGGAATGCCTGGGCCTGCCATAAATGCGGCGCACACGCCGGTGATGGCCACGATCAGCGCCATAACGGCAATAATAATCAAGTCAAAGCGGCGACGCTTACGCGGATTCGCCCAAATGCTCGACAGACGCAGGAGCTGCGGTTTATAGATAAATCCGATGCTCAGCAAAATAGCCTGCGCCGGAAAGAACAGGGCATTAAAGTACAGCTGATACTTATAGGCCAGTGTGCCTTCCATCACAAACTTGGGCATGCTCTCGATAAGGTTGAACAGGAACAGCGCACCAAAAAGAGGGGCGCACTGGACAAACAGGTGACCGACCTCGCGCAGGCTCACGCGGCGCGATTTTTCGGTCTCGAGCAGGGCGAGCGGCGCGGTGACCAGCACGAGCGAGGCGATGGCGGTGACACCCATGGCCATGGCTGCGATGGGCATGTTGCGCGTGAGGAACAGTGCCAAGCTAAAGATTGCGATGACGCCGACGGAGCGTAGCGTTTGGCTCATGCCGGCCAGGTAGAGTTTATCGGCCTGCTGCAGGCGGCCCTCGTATACGTCGGCGATGCCGTCGATCACCTTATAGAGGTAGACGCCCAGGCCGATCGTGGCCATCTGCGCATCGTAGCCGCGGGCGCTGCTGTATACCAGGCCGCATGCCAGCGCGAGTGCTCCGCAGAGCCAGCGGTTGAGCTGGTAGGAGGCGAAGGAGGTTTTTTCGTCGATGTCCGAGACCTGGAAATTGCGCACGCCGTAGTTGCACGCGATCATGATGAGCGTGCCGGTGACAAAGGCGATGGAGAATTTACCGGCTTCCTCGGCGCCTACGAGCTGCGTCGACACAATGGTGAGCAGCGGAAACGCCATGCCCCATACGGCGGTGCCCAGGGTATTCCAAAGGTAGTCGCGACGGGTGGCGTGATCTTCGTACTCGGCTTCTTGCGTGGAGAAGCCGCCGCCGTAGACAGCACCGAGTAGGCGGTTCCACCAGGCATTGACCATGTGGTGGATGGGGCCGGGTTGGCGATCGCGCTCGCGGCGACGGCGCGTGGCCTGGCTGCTGTCGGGGCCGCCGGCGTTGCGCTGGCTCAGCTCCTGGATGCGCGCGAGCTCTTCGGCCGTGTGGGAGGCGGGGAACAGGCCGTTCTCGATGCGTCCGCCTTGCCCGTGCGCCCCGCCCGATACGGTGGGGTCGGCGACGCCATTGCGCCGAGCGATGGCGCGGCGGATGCTATCGAGGGGCGTGATACTCAAGGCGGTTCCTTTCTCTTACTGCGCTCTAGTATAGTCGCGGTGGTGTCCATTCGTATTTTTGAACAGGTTGTTCAATAATTTCGGCGGCGCCATTCAGTAGTCGGCACTTAGGGACGTTTCTTATGTGCCGGCATTTTAGGAACGTCCCTAGGTGCCGGCTTCCGGGGACACTCCTTGGTTGATGCCAGCTCAAGAGTGCCCCCAACGACTAATCGTTTAAGAACGTCCCCAATGACAAGGCCGCTTGCGTGCGATTTTTGACCGTTGAGCGGGCGCCTCGCCGTTGCCGCAAAAACGTTTTTGCATATCGGGTACAACGGGCTTTACGTGAGTAAAGTGCGCGTCGCTTCCACGTGACGCACTTTTAAAGGAGGCCCCATGCCTGGTGTTACCCCTGCAGAAGTTCTGTCCAACTTTGGTATTACGCTCGTTGAAGATCCCGCCGAGAATCAGCCTCGTCTGCTGGTCGATCTACCCGCCGCGGAGCTCGTCGAGCATGCCATCCGCCGCAATGAAGGCCGCATGGCCTCCAACGGCGCACTGGTGATCGAGACGGGAGAGCGCACTGGCCGATCGCCTAACGATCGCTTTATCGTCGATACGCCCGACGTGCACGACAAGATTGCCTGGGGTGCCGTCAACCGCCCGCTTTCTGCCGAGAGCTACGAGGCCATCAAGGCCGGCATCGTCGACTATCTCAATGAGCGCGACGTGTTCGTCACGCGCGGTATGGCCGGTGCCGACCGCAACCATACGCGTCGCCTGCTTGTCGCCTGTGAGCGTGCCAGCCAGGCGCTCTTTATTAAGCAGATGCTCGCCCGCCCGCTTGCCCGCGAAATCGCACGCACCGGCGAGCCGGACTTTTGCGTCCTTGCCGCACCCGGCTATCAGTGCGACCCTGGCATCAAGGGCCTCAACTCCAGCGCCGCGGTGGTTATCAATTTCCAGGAGCGCGTGATTCTGGTCGCTGGCACCGGCTACTCCGGTGAGATTAAAAAGTCCATCTTCAGCGTTATGAATTACTTGCTGCCCGTCGAGGACGACGTGCTGCCCATGCATTGCTCGGCCAGTATGGACCCCGTCACGCATGAGACCGCCGTGTTCTTTGGCCTGTCCGGCACCGGCAAGACCACGCTTTCGGCCAACCCCACGCGCCTGCTGATCGGCGACGACGAGCACGGTTGGTCCGACATGGGGATCTTCAACATCGAGGGCGGCTGCTACGCCAAATGCGAGGTCCTGGACGCGTTCCACGAGCCCGAGATCTTCAACGCCGTCCGCTTTGGCGCCATCTGCGAAAACGTGGTGCTCGACGAGAGCCGCAAGCCCAACTACGACGACGTCTCGATCACGCACAATACGCGCGTGGCCTACCCTGTGGAGCACATTCCCAACGCGTGGACCAAGGGCATGGGCACTACTCCGAGCGTCGTGCTGTTCCTGACCTGCGACGCCTTTGGCGTGTTGCCGCCCATCTCACGCCTGACGTCCGATGCCGCCATGTACCACTTTGTGACGGGCTTTACGGCCAAGATCCCCGGCACCGAGGTCGGTGTCACCGAGCCCACGCCCACGTTTTCCTCGCTGTTTGGCGAGCCGTTTATGCCGCTCGATCCCATGGTCTACGCTAAGATGCTCGGCGAGCGCATCGCCGACGGCCGCACGCACGTCTACCTGGTCAACACCGGCTGGATTGGTGGCGGCTACGGCGTGGGTCATCGCATCGAGCTGGCCTATACGCGCTCACTGGTCGCTCGCGCCCTCGACGGCACCATCGAAGAGAGCGAGTTTGTGCACGACGACATCTTTAACGTCGACATTCCCACCACGTGCCATGGCGTGCCCGACGGCATCCTGGTGCCGCGCCAGTACTGGCAGAGCACCGCGCGCTACGACGAGGCAGCGCACAACCTGGCGGTGATGTTCGAGGAGAACTTCGAGAAGAAGTACTCGCACTTGCCCGAGTCCGTCAAGGCCGCCGGTCCGCACGCCCAGGTGCCCGCTGAGGCCCGTCATCGCGGTCGCGGCCTGCTGGGGCTCCGCCACTAGCTTCGCCTTGGACCCAAAACCACCATAAAGGGGGCGGGCATCTTTGCGGTGGTTTTGCTTGCGCGGATGACTCGGGTTACAATACACGTGACATATCGCCCCCTTCTCCGGATGGGGGCAGCGTAAGCGCTCTTGTGGCGGCACCGTAGGACTTTGAAGGTGGCCGTCGTAAGGGCGCTTTTTGTTTGGGTGCCCGGGCTCGGGCGCATGCTAGGAAGGGAGAGCATATGAAGAGTTTCGTTGCCGAGGATTCGTTTTGGGAGCTGTTTCCGCAGGCGGCTATCGGCGTTGTGGTCGTAAAGGGCATGAAGCCCGCGGCGCAGATTTCCCAGGAGGACGTGGATGCGATTGCCGCGTTGCTCGACCGCGCCAATATCGATGCGGAGCATCACCTGACGAGTGATACCATCAGCGAGAATGCGCCGGTTAAGGCGTGGCGCGAGGCGTATCGCCTGTTCAAGACCAAGAAGGGCGCGCGTTGCTCAGTTGAGAACCTGCTCAAGCGCGTGCTCAAAGGCAAGCCGGTCGGCCACATCACGCCGGCGGTGGATATCTACAACACGATTTCGTTGACTTATGCGCTGCCCGTTGGCGGTGAGGATTTGCGTGCGATTGAGGGCAATCTGCGCCTGGCGGTGACCGACGGCGGCGACGCGTTCTTGCCGCTTGGCGAGGAGGCGGATGATCCGACACTGCCCGGTGAGCTTGCCTATATCGACGATGCGGGCGCCGTGTGCCGTTGCTGGAACTGGCGCGATGGCGTTCGCACGGCGCTGTCCGACGATTCGGCCGATGCGTTCCTGGCGATTGAGTGTGTAGAGCCCGAGCGGATGGGGGATTGCCAGGCTGCGATCGATCGCTTAGCCGAGCTGCTCGAGCGGTATCTGGGTGCCACCGTTCTGGTTAAGACGCTTGTGACTCGCGATAACCCGCGCGTGGAGCTGTAACTCGGCCCAAAACCACCACAAAGGTGTACTGTCTCCTTTGTGGTGGTTTTTATGTTGATGGGTTAACAAATGGGATATTTGGGTATACGTGTTTCCAAGTGCGGCTAAGATGTTCACCCGTTAGCATCATGTGAGCGAAAGGCAGTCGTCACCATGCAGCAGAACGACGAGACACGTTTTGAGGACTTTGTCGGACTGATCAGCGGCCTCTACAAGGAGATTCAGCGCATCAAGACGTCCGAAGGTGCAAGGCTTGGCCTTAAGGGCTCCGATGTCATGTGCCTGTACTATCTTGAGCGCAGCAAGGACGGCCTGACTGGCGCCGACCTCGCTCGCATGGCCGGCGTTACCCGTGCCGCCGTTTCGCGCACACTGGCACATCTGGAGGAGGGCGGCTACGTCGAGGTCGACGACTCGGGCGATGCGGCCGTCAAGTACCGTGCCCCGGTGCGCCTGACCGCCCTGGGCGGCGAGAGCATGAGCGAGGCCGATCGCATCATTCGCGATGTACTCGATGCCACCGGCAAGGCCATGGGCGTGGAGCAACGCGAGCAGATGTATGCGTCGCTTCGCACGATTCTCAACACCCTGCGCGAGATGTAGGGCCGCATAGGCGCTAGCTTTCAGCCAACAATTGCATCGTCCCGTTTGAGCGCGCACGCCGTGCCGGGATCTTGTTGTCAAAATTCCCCGCGCGAGACCTGCGCAAGAAAGGATTCGCTATGTCCGTCCGCATTATTACCGATTCCGCCAGCGATATGTCTCCGGCGGAGCACCCAGCTCTGTGTGTTCTGCCGCTGTCCGTTACCTTTGGCACCGATGTGTACATGGATGGTGTCGACATCGATGACCGGCGCTTTTACGAGATGCTCGTGGAGCGCGACGAGCTGCCCAAGACCGGTCAGGTCAACCCGTACGCCTTTTCACAGGCGATTGCCGAAGCATGTGAGGCCGGCGATGAGGCCGTGATTATTACCGTGGGCGCCAAGCTTTCGGGCACCAACCAGAGTGCTCGTACGGCACTTGCCGAGGCGCCGGGCGGCGACGTGTATGTGGTGGATAGCAACAATGTCACCCTGGGCGAGCGCGTGCTGGTCGAGTATGCGCTGCGCCTGGTGGACGAGGGCCGTAGTGCAGCCCAGATCGCGGCTGCGGTCGAGGCCGTGCGCGACCGCGTGGTGGTTATCGGCCTGCTCGAGACGCTGGAGTACCTGGTGCGCGGCGGTCGTCTGTCTGCTGCGGCCGGCGCCGTGGGTACGCTGCTCAACGTGAAGCCCGTGGTGGCTGTCGAGGACGGTCTGATCGTGCAGTTGGGCAAGGCGCGCGGTTCCAAAAACGGTCGAAACCTGTTGAACCAGAAGGTCGAGCAGGCGGGCGGCGTCGACTTTTCCATGCCGCTGGCGCTCGGCTATACGGGTCTTTCGGACGCGGTGCTCAAGAAATATATCGAGGACAGTGCGGCGCTGTGGGCCGGCCACACCGAGGGCGAGCTGCCCGTCCACACTATCGGCGCCACCATCGGCACCCACGTAGGTCCCGGCGCCGTAGCCGTAGCCTTCTTCCAGTCCGCCAACTAACGTACCTGCCAAAAAGGGACAGGTTTATTTTGGCAGGTTTTATCTGGGCAAATGCTGCCTGCCATGCCATGTGATCCCCCGGGGACGGCGGGGTTGCGGACCATCGGCCACGCGGAGGCCATAAATGATCTGAACCCCCGCCGTCCCCAAGAGATCATTTGCTTTATGCTGTTGCGGGCGGAAAGGGGTAGGCGATGGCGTCTGAGGGCTTTTTTGAGCGGGTGTACGAGGTGGTCGAGCAGATTCCCGAGGGGATGGTCGCCACGTACGGCCAAGTGGCGCTGCTCGCCGGTCGTCCACGCAGCGCGCGCTATGTGGGCTATGCGCTGCACGGCAATCCGCGCCCTGGTCAGATTCCCTGCCATCGTGTGGTGTTTGCCGATGGCCGCATTTGCGAGGGCTTTGCGTTTGGCGGCCCCGATGCTCAACGTGAGCTTCTGCTGGGGGAGGGCGTGACGTTTGCCGACCCCATGCACGTCGACCTGGCCGCCTGTCATTGGCCTGCCGGGCTTTAGCGGTTTGCTCGCGCCAAAACCACCAAATAAGTGCCCGTCACCTGTGGCGGACGCCGGCACTGGTGCCATTTCCCCAGATAAAACCTGCCAAAATAAACCTGTCCCTTTTTGGTAGGTTTACCGGGGTTAACTTATGGAGACGATGTGGTGGCGTATATTCTCGCCAGAAAGTAAACCACGGTGAACTATATTGTATTCAGCAACGGAGCAGGCAATAGGCGATGAAAAAGCCTGCCCTGTTGAGTTTGATTCGCATTCCTCCCCTCTGTGCGATTCAACGGTGTACTTCGGGAACAGGCCCGCTGGCAACTAACTGCCAGCGGGCCTGTTCCTGTTTCGGGGAGAAATCTAATCTTACCGTCTATGTTGTGCGAAAGCGCTTTGCCTAGTACACCATACCCATGGCGTCCTGAACCTCGGCCAGGGTCTGCTCGGCGATCTCGTTGGCGCGGCGATTGCCCTCGTGCAGTACGTCTTTGACGTAATTCAGGTCGTTCTCGTAGCGCTGGCGACGCTCACGAATCGGGGCGAAGTACTCGTTGACGGCTTCGGTCACGTACTTCTTGAGCTGGCCGGAGCCGCCCATGCCAATCTCCTCGGCAATCTCGACCTCGGAACGACCGGTGCAGATGGCGGCCGTCGAAAGCAGGCCGGACACGCCGGGGCGGTTCTCGGGATCAAACGTGATCATGCTCTCGGAGTCGGTCTGGCTCTTCTTGATGCGCTTGGCCGTCTCCTCGGCGGTCATCGAGATATTGATGGCGTTGCCGTAGCTCTTGCTCATCTTGCGGCCGTCCAGGCCCGGCAGCAGCGGGGTCTCGGACAGCAGCGCGTCGACCTCAGGGAACACCTTGCCGTAGCGGTTGTTAAAGCGGCGTGCGATGGTGCGGGTGAGCTCGATATGCGGCAGCTGGTCGCGACCGACGGGCACCACGTTGCCCTTGCAGAACAGGATGTCGCAGGCCTGATGCACCGGGTAGGTGAGCAAAAGGCCGGTGAGCTCGTGGCCCGAGGCCTCCATCTCTGCCTTGACCGTGGGGTTGCGCGCCAGCTCGGCCTCGGACACCAGCGACAGAAACGGCAGCATGAGCTGGTTTGCGGCGGGCACGGCGGAGTGCGCGTAGATCATGGTCTTGTCGGGGTCGATGCCGCAGGCAAGGTAGTCCATGACCATGTTGTACACGTTGTCCTGGATATGCTCGGTGGTGTCGCGGTCGGTGATGACCTGGTAGTCGGCGATGAGCACGTTGGTCTTGGCGCCCATGTTCTGCAGCTCCACACGGCCCTTGAGGGTGCCAAAGTAGTGGCCCAGGTGCAGGCGTCCGGTCGGGCGGTCGCCGGTGAGCATAGTGAACTTCTCGGGCGTCTTTGCCAGGCCCTCACGAATGGCGTTGCTCTTTTGTAGCGCGACTTCGTAGCTGTTCTCGTTTGGCATGATTGCTCCTAACGTATGCGAATTGGTCAAAATGATAACGCGTTATTGAAAGGGGTGGGGCGTAAGTGGGCGGGGTACCGGTAGGGCGAGGGCTATGCGGCGCTCGCGACGCAGTCGCGAGCAGCCAGCAGCAATGAGTCACTTCCTCGGCAATAAAACCTAGCGCCTGTGGTGGCGCTCATCCTTGCGCTCCTCGGCTGCCTGCTCCTCCTGTTTAAAGGCGGGGTCGTCGGGGGTTACCAGCTCGTCCTCGTGTGTGCGCTTATTGTAATGGTGGCGCAGGACGGGCTCAAACAGGTGCAGGTGCTTGGCGAAGGCAGCCGAGCCAATGGCGAGCACGACAAAGATGAGCACGCGCGTGGGCACCTCGACCTGGTTGATCGTGGCGGTGCCGGCCGAAAGCATGATGCACCAGGCGTAGATGAGCAGCACGGCCTGCTTTTGGTTGTAGCCCTCTTGGATCAGGCGGTGGTGGATGTGGCCCTTGTCTGCCTGTCCGATGCTAATGTGGGCCCGCTTGCGGCGCACGATGGCGCTGAACGTGTCGATGATGGGTACGCCTGCCACGATGAGCGGGATGATGAGTGAGGTGAGCGCGGCGGTGCGGCTCACGTTGAGCAGCGAGATGGAACCCAAAGCGAAGCCCAACAGCAGCGACCCTGAGTCGCCCAAGAAGATGCTCGCGGGGTTGAAGTTGTAATGCAGAAAAGCCACGCACGAGCCAAAGAGCGCGATGGAGAGCGCAGCGGCGTCGATACGGCCCGAAAGCATGGCCATCGTGAACATGGTGAACGATGCGATGCCACAAATGCCCGTGGCCAGACCGTCGAGGCCGTCGATGAGGTTGATGATATTGGTGAACGCCACTAGGTATATCACGGTGATGGGGTAGGCAAGCCAGCCGAGCATAATCTCGCCAGGGGCAAACGGGTTGACGATGACGCCGATCCGCAGGCCGCCCATGCAGGCGATGAGCGCGGCAAGCACCTGGCCGGCCAATTTCTGCTTGGGCTTGAGCTGGAAGACATCATCGATCGCGCCGGTCGCAAAGATCACGGTAAAGGAGAGCGCCAGCACGGGGTAGCTGATGTGCAGGCGCGGGTGTGGTACCAAAACGGGTGGCCAGCCCAGATACCAGGTGCCCATGATCTGCACAATACAGGCGATGACGAGGCCCAAAAAGACCGCGGTGCCGCCCATGCGCGGGATGGGTTTGGTGTTAATGCGGCGCTTTGAGGGATAGTCGACGGCGTCGAGCTTGATTGCCAGGCGCTTGACCAGGGGTACCGTGAGAAAGGTCGTGACAAAAGCCGCGACCGCCACGCATAAGTACGGTATGAAGCTCGTGGAGGAAGCCATGAATCGAAAACCGCCAAGCGTCGAAGGAAAAGGTCAAAAGATGCCATGCCGCAAAGGGTATAGCTGACCCATGATACTCGACCAAGGGGTGTGTAAGGAATTGCACGGGGCGATAATCACGTGCTTACCAGATATTGGATGTTAGCGGGGGTTCTGCCAAGTGCCGTTGGGTGTCGCACGGGATCTGCGATGACAATTTTGGCAAAATCGGCAAAAGAAAACCACCCCCCACGTTACGAAAATGAACCCACCTAAAACAGGTGGGTGCCCTCATCGACTGTTCCAGCGTCCTTAACAACGAAGGATACCTGTACTAAGTACGACTGTGTGGGCTCCCTAAATAAACGCGACGGTTCACCCAGTTGCTCCGCGGGGGGCGGAATACCTACATCATAAAGCGGCACTTTGTTGATTCCAGTCTTGACATTACAAAAATCGTGTCGGACGATTACGGCGCCTTGGGGCTCGAGTCGTCTGTGCGGTCCGGGCCTTTACGTTTGAGCTGCTGAATCGTTGTTTTGGAGCATGGTTTTATGCCGACGTCGTTGACCGAACTTTTTTCGCCCGCCTGCCATTTGTGTCCACGCCGTTGCGGCGCGGCACGCGACGAGGGCGCGCACGGCGTGTGCGGCGCCGACGACACGCTTAAGGTCGCCCGCGCGGCGCTCCATATGTGGGAGGAGCCGCCCATCTCGGGCGAGGCCGGCTCGGGCACGATTTTCTTTAGCGGCTGTTCGCTCAAATGCGTCTACTGCCAAAACCACGAGATCTCGACGGGCAATTTTGGGCTTGAGATTTCGCCCGAGCGCCTGGTCGAGATTATGCTGGAGCTGCAGGACCAGGGCGCCAACAATATCAACCTCGTGACTGCGACGCATTATGCTCACCTGCTGCCGGCCGCGATTACCGCGGCACGGGAGCGCGGGTTGGACATCCCGATCGTCTACAACACGAGCGGTTATGAGCGTGCGAGTGCCGTGGCGGCGCTCGGCGATCTGGTCGATGTGTGGCTTACCGACTTTAAGTATGCTGATGCGGCGCTTGCGCAGTCGCTCTCTCATATAAAGGACTACCCACGTGTGGCCGTGTCGGGCCTGGCGCAAATGGCGCGCGAGATCGAGCGCCGCGGGGGAGAGCTGGTGGACGAGGACGGGCTCATGAGGCGCGGCATGATCGTGCGTCATCTGGTGCTGCCGGGACATGCGGACGATTCGTGCCGCGTTCTGGACCTGGTGTGGCAGACGGTGGGCGATGTGCCGATCTCGGTCATGAACCAGTACACGCCCAATGCGCTCATGCGCGAGCAAGGCGGCGAGTTGGCACGCGCCGTGACGCGCGAGGAGTACGAGCAGGTGCTCGATCATGCCGATGACCTGGGCTTTACGACGATGTTCTGGCAAGAGGGCGGCGCGGTAGACGAGAGCTTTACCCCGGCCTTCGATACCACCGGCGTCCTCACCAGCGCAAAGTAGCGCGTTCGCCGATGATTTTTCTGGGACGGGGATTAAAAAATCATCATGTACCAAATGATTTTTTAATCCCCGTCCCAGAAAAATCATCGGGCGAATGGTAGTCAAAACAGCTCCGTCCCAAAAAGACTGGGTATTGGGCGTTGACAGTTGGCGAGCCGTAGGTAAAATAACAACTTGTCTTGGGGACGTAGCTCAGTTGGGAGAGCGCTGCCGTCGCATGGCAGAGGCCGAGGGTTCGACTCCCTTCGTCTCCACCCTTGGATTTGATAAGCCGCTGACATTGTGTCGGCGGCTTTTTTAAAAGAAAGGGCTATACCATGGCCGAGCTTGAGTCCCAACCACTGTCTGCCGAGGAGCGCGCCGAGTTGGAAGAGCTCCGCGCCGAGAAGGCTCGTCGCGAGGCCCAGGAAGAGGCACGCCGCGAGCGTGAGGAGCTGGCCGCCCTGCGTGCCGAGCGCGAGAAGGCCGAGGAGGCTGCTGCGAAGGGCGCAGCCGTACCGGCACCTGCGCCCGCACCCAAGCCCGCCGCCGCGAAGCCCGCGCCCACCGCACCCAAACCTCAGCCTAAAAAGGCCGCTCGCCCCAAGTCCGTCGAGCCGAAGTCGAGCCGTGACGAGATGACCTTTGCCCAGCGCATGGTTACCTCCAAGGAGCCTACGGGTGAGAACGAGATTCCCGGTATGGCGCCGGCTCAAAAAATCATCATCGTGCTCGCCCTCCTCGCATTTGTCATCTTTATGGTCTACACGATCACGGGTAGCATGGGCCTGCACTAACCTGTTCGCGCTGGGCTTCACGCCCGCACGTCTGTCTCGCCCAACCTCAGCCTCTGCACAACGCATCCGAAAGGTCGCCCCATGGCTTTGACCGACATCTCGCATCCTGCCGACATCGCAATGCTCACCGACCTGTACGAACTCACTATGGCCCAGGGCCTGTGGGAGAGCGGTAAGGCCAACGAGCAGGGTTGTTTTACGGCGTTTTACCGCGACCATCCGTTTGGCAGCGCGTACGCCGTCATGTGCGGCACCGCCGAGCTGCCCGAGCTGGTCGAGAATCTTCGCTTTGCGGCCGAGGATATCGACTACCTCGCCTCGCTCCAGGCCCCGGCCGGCGGCGCGATGTTCAAGCCCGGATTCCTCGACTACCTGCGCGATTTTCGTGCACACGTGAATATCGACGCCGTCCCCGAGGGCGAGCTTGTCTATCCGCGCGAGCCCATGGTGCGCGCCACCGGCCCCGCGCTGGAGTGCCAGCTGCTCGAGACCGCGCTGCTCAACATCGTCGGCTTCCAGACGCTTGTCGCCACCAAGACGGCGCGCGTGGTGCTGGCGGCGGACGGCCGCCCCGTGGCCGAGTTTGGCCTGCGCCGCGCCCAGGGTCCCGATGGCGGCCTGGCCGTCGCGCGCGCGAGCTACGTTGCCGGCTGCTCCTCTACGTCCAACGTGCTTGCCGGGCGCCGCTACGGTATTCCCGTCTTTGGCACGCATGCGCACAGTTGGGTGATGAGCTTCGATTCCGAGCTCGAGGCATTCCGGGCTTTTGCCAAGTCGAGTCCCAAGAACTGTACGCTGCTCATCGACACCTACGACGTGCGCGAGGGTTGCGAGCATGCCATTATGGTTGCCAAGGAGATGGAGGCGGTGGGCGAGCGTCTGTCGGCTATTCGCATTGACTCGGGTGACCTCGCCAAGCTGTCCAAGTATGTCCGCGGCCGTTTTGACGCCGAGGGCCTGCCCTATGTGGGGATCTCGGTTTCCAACGACCTGGACGAGTACACGATTCAGTCGCTGCTCGACCAGGGCGCGCCCATCGATAGCTTTGGCGTGGGCACCAAGCTCGCGACCTGCTATGACCAGCCGGCGCTGGGCGGCGTGTACAAGCTTTCCGCCCGCCGTGCGAGTGAGGCAGATCCGTGGACGCCGGTGGTCAAGCTCTCCGAGCAGCCCTACAAGCGCACGATCCCCGGCGTGCAGCGCGTGCGCCGCTATTACGACGGCTTTGGCGGCCCGATCTGCGACATGATCTATGACGAGGACCATCTGGCGGGGGAGGGCGCCGCGCGCGGCAACACCCTCGTGGCTGTAAACGATGCGGCGCTGGTGACCGATGTGTCCGAGCTCGAGTATCGTGAGCTGCTGGTGCCGATCGTGCGCAATGGCAGTGCGGTGGCTCCGCGCGAGAGCATCGAGGACGCGCGCGAGCGTTGTGCCTGGGCGCTCGATCATCTGGACGCCGCTTACAAGCGCTTCCTGTACCCGCAGACCTACGTGGTGGGCATGGAGCAGGGCCTGGCTCGGGTACGCGACGAGCTCGTGCGCAAGAACATGGCCGCGGCATCCGCCTTCCCCTGGGCAAAATGATCCGAGGGGGACGGAGGAAAACGGATCATTTTCTTGCTCGCCCGTTCGCTCGTTCGCTGAACAGTTGATTGGTTTGACGTATGACGACTTCTTATAAAACGATGGTGGTAAAGATCGGTTCGTCCACGGTGGTGGGCGCCGACGGTAAGGTTAACCGCGCGTTTATCGGCGGGCTTGCCGATCAGGCCGCAGCCCTGCGCAAGCTCGGCTGGCGTCTGGTCGTGGTGAGCTCGGGCGCTATCGCCTGTGGCTATCCCGTGCTGGGCTTCGACCGCAAGCCGGTCGGTGACCTGCCGAGCCTGCAGGCCTGCGCCTCGGCCGGTCAGTGCATCATCTCGTCGGCTTACGACGAGGAGTTCCATGTGCGCGACCTGCTCACCTCGCTCGTGCTGCTCACGCGCCACGATACGGCCCGTCGCACGTCCTACCTGCACGCGCGCGACGCCCTGCTGCGCCTCGTGGAGCTCGGCGTGGTGCCGGTCGTCAACGAGAACGACACCGTTACCGTCGATGAGATCAAGTTCGGCGACAACGACACGCTGGCGGCGCTTGTAAGCTGCCTGGTTTCTGCCGATCTGTGCGTGACGCTCTCGGACATCGATGGCCTTTATACCGCCAATCCGCATGAGGACCCCACGGCCGAGTTCGTCCCGGTCGTGCATAAGATCGACGCCAAGATCATCGCCTCGGCGGGCGATTCTTCGACTTCGGTGGGCACGGGCGGCATGATCACCAAGATCCGCGCGAGTCGCATTTTGATGACGGCTGGCATTCAGAGCGTGATCTGCTCGGGCGAGGAGCCCGATGCGCTCGTGCGCCTGGCCCGTGGCGAGAGCGTGGGGACTCTGTTCGATCCGCCGGCGGAGCGCCTGGACATTGCGCCGCGCAAGCTGTGGATCGCGCTGGGTGACAAGGCACATGGCTCGGTAACGGTTGACGACGGTGCCGCGAAGGCGCTGGTCAGCCGTGGCTCGTCCTTGCTCGCGGTGGGTATTCGCCAGGTCGATGGCGCGTTTGCCGAGGGCGATGTGCTCGATGTGTGCGATCCGAGCGGTATGGTCGTCGCCCGCGGTATCGCCGAGGCCGATTCGGATGTGCTGGAGCTTGCAGCCGGACGCCGTCAGGACCAGATTGCCAGCAACCGCCTGCTGGCAGACCTGGCCGAGAAGCCCGCGATCCATAGGGACAACTTGATTGTATTTGCCTAACGGCGCTCGCTTCTTTTGTTCGACCTACGATTTACAGCCACTCGTTTAGGGGCGTTTTCGCTTTCTGTCCTCTACATGCGGCATCGTCATTGCCGGTACTTATCCGGCACTTGGGGACGTTCCTATTGTGTCGGCAGTTGGGGACACTCCTTCGCTAGAAGATTCGGCGCAGGTCTCCGCGGTTGAGGGCTTCGTCGAAGAGGTGTTTGAATACCACGCTGCCGTGCAGGCCGTCGTGCTCGAACTCGTTGGTCACCCAGGCGTGCGAGTTGCCCACGCGGCTGAGCGTGTCGAGCTGCAGGCCCGAATCCACGTACATGTCATCGAAGTACACGGCGGCCTGGAGTGGCACCTCGTTGCAGGCTAGGCGCTGCGGGTCGTAGATCTTGTCCCAGCTGGTGTCTTCCATCAGCAGATCCATCGCGGGCTTGAAGGGCTTAAGTTCGGGCATCTGCTCAAACATCCACGGGAACATGGCCTCGCCGGTAAACATGAGCGGGCGCGCGAGGGTGTCGAACTCGGAACGATGGGCCTTCTCTTCTGCCGCGGCCCAGCGAATGGGCATGGTGTCGCCGTCGGCGTAGATGAACTCCTGCAGCGTCCAGTACAGCGGGTTTGTATGCGTGTTGGTGCGCTCGAAGGCGCGCATCAAAAAGCTATCGGATACTGAGGCGCCGCAGCTCAGCGTGCCGTCACCGTCAACAAACGCGTGATCGATCATCCAATGCATGCGCTCAAAGCTCGGCTTCATGCCAAAGTCGCTGCCCATGAGCTGTAGGCGCTCGACTGTCATTGGCGAGCCGTCGGGCAGCACGGGCTTCTGTTCCTCAAGCGCATCGGCAAGAGCCGCCACGCGCTCGAGGTCGGCGGGATAGCGGTCGTAATACTGCTGCGTCTTGGCGGCCATACGCGGGAAGGTGTGCGCGTAGACCTCGCTGGCGCTCGCCGGGACGTGGGGGATGCCACCGCAGGTAAAGCTTGCCGCTACGCCCTCGGGGAAGAGCGACAGGTAGCTCAGCGTCAAAAAGCCGCCGTAGCTTTGGCCGAGCGTGACCCACGGCTTGCCGCCAAAGCCCACGAGGCGCAGGTACTCAAAATCGCGCACGATGGAGCCGGCGAGGTGGCGCTTGAGGAAGTCCGCCTGCGAGCGTGCGGCATCGGAGCCGGCCGCCGTCGCGCGCTCGCCCAGAGCTGCGATCATGCGCCCGTCTACACAGTTGCTGCGCCCCGTTCCGCGCTGGTCGGGCAGGATGACGCGGAAGTGTTTGACGGCTTCCTCGATCCAGCCATCGCTCGTGGGCGAGAGCGGACGCGGGCTCTCGCCGCCGGGGCCGCCCTGCAAAAAGAGGAGGAGCGGCAGGTCGTCGTTGATACGGTCGGGCGCGCAGACCACGCGGTAGAAAAGCTTGATGCTCTCGGGCGCACCGGCGATGGGCGCCGGCATGGCGCCGCGGCGCATGGTGCTGCCGACGGCCAAAAGCATTGGCTCAAGGCCGCGCCAGTCGAGAGGGACATCGATGCTGTGGTCCTCGACATAGAGGCCGGGGACGTGGTACGAAGTGATGAGGGCCATGCGGTACTTCCGTTCATTGCGGTGTTTCGGGTTGACCAATTCTACCGCCGTCAGCGAGGATGCGCATAAATCGGCTACCATGGTTGGCAAACATCCAAGAGAAAGGGCCGTCCATGTCGGTCGATATAACCACCTACGTTCACGATCTTGCCGTCGAGGCCAAGGCCGCTTCGGGCGCGCTTGCCACGGCGAGCGATGCTCAGCGCCAGGAGGCCGTGCGCGCCATGGCCGCGGCGCTGCGCGATGGCGCTGATTCCATCATTGCCGCCAACGGGCTCGATATGTCCGCCGCGCGCGATGCGGGGACCTCGGCGGGGCTCCTCGACCGCCTGCTGCTGACGTCCGAGCGCGTCGAGGGCATGGCTACCGGCCTGGAGAAGCTCGCTGAGCTACCCGATCCCGTGGGGCGCGTGCTCGACCATCGCGTGCTTGCAAGCGGTGTGGACCTCACCCGCGTGAGTGTGCCGCTGGGCCTGGTCGCCATGGTGTACGAGGCGCGCCCCAACGTGACGGCCGATGCCGCGGGCATCTGCATCCGCACCGGCAACGCCTGCATTTTGCGCGGCGGTTCGCTGGCCTATCACTCGTGTGCCATGATTGCCGAACTGCTGGCCGATGCACTCGAGGCCAAGGGTTTCCCGCGCGAGGCTATCTCGATGATCGAGTCCACCGACCGCGAGGCCACCGGCGAGCTCATGAAGCTCCGCGGCATCGTCGACGTGCTCATTCCGCGTGGCGGTGCGGGCCTGATCCAGCGCTGCGTGCGCGAGTCGCTTGTGCCGGTGATCGAGACAGGCACGGGCAACTGCCATATCTACGTGCATGAATCCGCCGACTTTGACAAGGCGCTCAACATTATCGTCAATGCCAAGACCCAGCGCGTGGGCGTGTGCAATGCCGCCGAGTCGCTGCTGGTCGACCGTGCCGTTGCTGATCGCTTCCTGCCCGCAGTCGTTGCCGTGCTGCACGACCACGGCGTGCTGATTCACGGCGACGAGGCCACGCGCGCCGCATGCGCCGACGCTGGGCTTGCCGAAGGCGATGACTACGTGGCTGCGACCGAGGAGGACTGGGGCCGCGAGTATCTGGCGCTCGAGATGAGCGTGAAGGTCGTGACCAACGAGGACGAGGCCATCGCCCACATCAACCGCTACGGTACCATGCACTCCGAGGCCATCGTTGCCGAGGACGAGGATGCCTGCGAGCGCTTCCTGGATGCAGTCGATGCCTCGGCCGTGTACGCCAACGCCAGCACGCGCTTCACTGACGGCGGTGAGTTTGGGCTGGGTGCCGAGATCGGCATCTCGACCCAAAAGCTCCACGCCCGCGGCCCCTTTGCCGCCGAGGCCCTCACCACCTACAAATACAAGCTCCGCGGCACCGGCCAGATTCGTCCCTAAACCTACCAAAAAGGGACAGGTTTATTTTGGCAGGTTTTATCTGCGGTTTTGCCGGGCGACACGTTCGCCCGGCATGTTTTCCGCGCGCCTTTTCGGCCTTTCGACTTTCGCCACGGCGATATACGATATCGATGCTGTGACTTTGCACTGACGTAACTGGAGGTATCGACCATGTCCCAGACGCTTACTGCCGGAATCACCCGAGACCGCGCGTTTGAACTGCTCAACGAGCACAACAAAGACCCGTTCCACATCACGCACGGCGAGACCGTCGAGGGCACCATGCGCTACTTTGCGCGCGAGTTCGACCCCGAAAACGAAGATTTTTGGGGCATCGTCGGTCTGCTGCACGACCTGGATTGGGAGGAGCATGAGGACGACCCCATAAACCACACCATCTATGCTGCCGAGATTCTCGAGGGTGAGGGTGCGACTCCCGAGCTTATCCGTGCCATCCAGACGCACACGTCCGATTTCAACTCTTCGCTGCCCAAGCCCGAGCTGCAGATGGAAAAGATTCTGTTTGCCTGCGACGAGCTCACCGGCCTGATCGGCGCCGCCGTCATCATGCGCCCGAGCAAGAGCGTCATGGACTTTACGACCAAGTCGCTCAAAAAGAAATTCAAGGACAAGCGCTTTGCCGCCGGCTGCTCGCGCGATGTAATTTCACAGGGTGCCGAGATGCTGGGCTGGGAGCTTCCCGAGCTCTTCGACCGCACCATCGCAGCCATGCAGTCTTTCGCCCCCGACCGCGACACCTTCCAGGCCTAACCTGCCAAAAAGGGACAGGTTTATTTTGGCAGGTTTTATCTGCGGAAACGCCTCCGTTGGACGTTATTCAGCGGAAGCGTTTTCTTTTTGACATGACGACATCGGCGAATGGCGGCGCCTCGCGGCGGGCAGCCATGCTTTGCCGTTTCCGTAATTCGGCAAACGCGACGCTAGGCCGCATTCTTGATAATCCATATTCCCAGTCCGGTCAGCAGCTGAACCTGCTTAATCGTTAGCCCTTCTTTCCGTAGCGTGAGTATCGCCTCATTGCGAAGTGCCTTGGAGACGGATTTAAGTTCCGTAGGGGCGCATCCTGCGACACTCCGCACGATTGCCGCGCCAAATTCGCATAAATCTTCCTCGCGTACCTTGGCTGTTGCGCTGGGGCGATAGGGAAGCGACGGCGTGCTTTCCATGAGTTGAAGGTATGAACGAGGTGTCGGGAATAATGCGTCGATAACGCTGCCGGTGATATGCGGCCGTGACCTGGTGCTCATCAGATACTCGCGATGGCTGCTCCACGGATATTCGTCGTATGCCGCCAGTCCTGCTTTTTGTGGATTCAAATGAATGTATCGAATTGCCTCGAGCAAATACTCTTCCGATTTAATCGGCGAATCCCAAAAGCGCTCCTGAAAAACGTGTCCGATATGCCCCATTCGCGCGTTATATCTTCCCGCAAACGACACGGCTATCGCGTGCATCGCGTCGCTCTTGCGGTCGTCCGGATCGTCGATGAGGAGATGGATGTGGTTTCCCATAAGGCACCAAGCGATAAGCTCAATATTGTGTTTAGGGAGGATTGCGTCGAGGACGTGAAGCAAAGCGATTCGGTCCTCGTCACCGTCAAACAGCAATTGTCCTCCGTTTCCGCGCAATGTGACGTGGAAATAACCGGTTGGTGACTTTGAACGAGGCTTTCTCGGCATGGTCCCTCCTTTAGCTTGGATGGGCTGAAGATACCTCATTTGGAGGCTTCGGTTGTCGAGATTCAGTTCACCGACTATAGCTGCTACCTGCCGAAATGTTATTGCATTTTCAAATTGATGCTTTTTAATGGTAATTGAGCAAGACGCGCGCTTGTTGTGAATGCGTGCTTTGGTTACGTTGATCTGGATGGCCCTCGCGTGATGTCAGCGCAAATGGGCTTCAAGCATTTCTGCGGCGATAGAAAAATGGCCGGGCGTTCAAAACAAAACGGAGCGCCCGGCCATTTACTAATTGTTTGTTGACGTTTGGCCAGATAAAACCTGCCAAAATAAACCTGTCCCTTTTTGGCGGGTTAGTTGAGGGCGGCTTGCGCTAGGCAGGCCTCGGCGTCTTCTTCGGTGACGCCCAGAGCGACGGCGAACTCCTCAACCGAGCGGCGCTTTGCCTCCTTGAGCACGCGCATGTAGTATGAGCTGGGCTTTTTACCGGCTTTCTCGGCCTGGCGAATGCGGTGCATTATGGTCTTTGCCACGCGGACCGTCTCGGGTGCGCCCAGCTTAAGCTGCTGCTTAAAGTGCGCCTCCTCGAGCGAGCTGTTGCGCTCGGTAAAGGTGTCGCACTCGAGCTCGTTAAAGTGGCTCAGCAGATGCTCGGCATCTTGCTGGGAGATAGCGGAATGCAAACGGTCGGCCTGCGCCACGGGATACATAAGGACCGTCTGAGCATGCCCCTGCTTGGTCTCGAGCAACAGCATGGGCTGCGGCGTGTCGTCCCTAAAACCGACGACGGTGCAGACTCCCTGACCCGGATGAATGACGTGTTGACCGATTGAGAACATGCTACCTCCAACTTATACGAATTTGCGTATGACTAGAATACCACGCTGACGTGCGCAAACATTCACTTTATGCAGGAAAAGCACACAACTCCGATAGGTAAGAGTATTCGATAAAATGCACCGCTCATTCACATGTTAATGCAGTTCCAACGCGTGCATAATCTGCAGGCAGACCGCCATCTTTGAGTGACTCATCGTAGGCAGTAGTCATTTTTGTGCATATGCAATATCGATTGGCTTTACCCTGCGACAGTGTGCGTCGCTTGTGATAGAGTGCTACAAACTCTGGCTTTTGCCCTACGAGTGACCAAGAGCTCGGGGGCTTTAACACAAGGAGGATCTATGCCCGAGAAGATTGAAGAACTGGTACGCGCTGCGCTCGCTGCGGCCCAGGAGGCCGGCGACCTTTCCGCATTTGAACTTGACGATTGCGCCATCGAGCGACCGGCTGACACTTCTCATGGCGAGTGGACCTCCACCATGGCCCTAAAGTCCGCCAAGCTGGCTCACTGCGCCCCGCGCAAGATCGCCGAGGCCGTCGTTGCCCATATGCCCGAGGACCCCGCGATCGAGAAGGTCGAGATCGCCGGCCCCGGTTTCATCAACTTCTACCTCTCCGTTGCCGTCAAGAATGCCATTTTTGGCGAGGCCCGCGAGAAAGGCATGGACTTCGCCAAGTCTAACGTCGGTGGTGGCCTGAAGACTCAGGTCGAGTTCGTTTCCGCCAATCCCGTCGGCCCCATGCACATCGGTCATGGCCGCTGGGCCGCGCTGGGCGATTCTCTTTGCCGCGTCATGGACCACGCTGGTTACGACATCCAGCGTGAGTTCTACATCAATGACCATGGCTCTCAGATGAACACCTTCGGCAACTCCATCAGCACGCGTTATATGCAGCTTGCCGACATCATCGCCAAGCAGGGCGTGGACATTGATGAAGCTCACAAGATTCTGATCGCCGACCGCGATGCCTTTGTCGCCGATGAGGGCGACGAGCACCCCGAGACCCATCCCTACCAGGACAACTTTGCCGAGACTCTGGGCAAGGACTCCTACGGCGGCGATTACATCATCGACGAGGCTGCCGAGTTCTGGCGCACCGACGGCGACAAGTGGGTCGAGGCCGATCCGCAGGATCGCATGGAGAGCTTCCGCGAGCGCGGCTACGTAAAGATGGTCGACAACATGCGCGACCTTTGCCACGCCGTCAACTGCGACTTTGACCGCTGGTTCTCCGAGCGCTCCCTGTACGTGAAGGACACCGAGGGCGAGACCGCCGGCACCTCTGCCGTCGACCGTGCTTTTGAGAAGCTCGACAAGATGGGCTACCTCTACACCAAGGACGGCGCCCTGTGGTTCCGCTCCACCGATCTGGGCGACGACAAGGACCGCGTGCTGATCAAGTCCGACGGCGAGTACACCTACTTCGCCTCCGACGTCGCCTATCACTGGGACAAGTTCCAGCGCGTCGACCACGTCATCGACATCTGGGGCGCCGACCACCACGGCTACATCGAGCGCGTCCGCTGCGTCTGCGACGCTCTCGGTTACCCCGGCAAGTTCGAGGTTCTGCTGGGCCAGCTCGTCAATCTGTTGCGCAACGGCAAGCCCGTCCGTATGTCCAAGCGCAAGGGCACCATGGTGACCCTGCAGGAACTCGTCGACGAGGTCGGCTCTGACGCCGCCCGCTACACGCTCATCTCCAAGAGCTCCAACCAGATGGTCGACTTCGATATCGAGGCCGTCAAGAAACGCGACAACTCCAACCCGGTGTACTACGTGCAGTACGCTCACGCCCGCGTGTGCTCCATCCTGCGTCGCGCCGCCGACGTCACCGCCGAGCAGGCCGCCGAGATGGGCATGGAGGCCGTCGCCGAGAAAGCCCTTGGCGAGAACGTCGATTACTCGCTGCTGGCCGACCCGACCGAGCTCGCCCTGTCGCGCAAGCTCAACGAGCTCACCGACCTTATCGGTAGCTGCGCTCGCGACCGCGCCCCGTTCCGTCTGACGCACTTTGCCGAGGAGCTCGCCGGCGACTTCCACAGCTTCTATGCTGCCTGCCAGGTGCTGCCGAGCGAGGGCCGTCCCGTCGACCCCGAGCTTTCGCGCGCCCGTCTGGCCGCTTGCGACGCTGTCCGCGTGACGCTCGCCCTGGTGCTGACCCTCGTTGGCGTTTCCGCGCCCGAGCAGATGTAATCTGCGGGTCATTTGACCGTTCAGGCTTGGTCTAACTTAGCCTCGAAAGCCCGATCTCCCACGGAGGTCGGGCTTTTTTTCACAAACGCCGACGTATTGACGAATTTGGAACTGCTTGAACTACGAAACTATGTCGGTTTACTACGATGAATTGAGAATTTCCAACCACGCCGGCTTTTCGCTAAAAAGTGCAAGGCATCTACCTGCGGTTTTAGTTCAACAGGTTTCGGAGTGGTCGCGGTTGAGCGATTCAACGTAGTAAACCGCCAGAGTTTTGGCGGAGGCGGTCTGATTTGTGGGTGGTAAACCAAAGAGTGTCCCTGATGGCTAGTCGTTTAAGAACGTCCCCAATGACTAAGTTGCAGGTGGTTGCGGTTGTGCTACACTAACTCTGCGTATATAACGCAATCATCTCGATACAGATCAATGATGTCCGTCGTTTTGTACGGAACTAGACTGTTTAGCCGCCCTGAAGGTATATGCAGGGAGCATGTGATCACAGGGCTTGAAAAGAAAGTTGAGCAAACACTGTGTCTGATCAACAGCAAGAAAACGAAATAACGACGGCGCAAACCGCTCCCGCTGCACCGGTTGCGTCGGACCAGGTCGTGATGCCTGCGCCGGTGCAGGCCTCGGTTCCTGAGGCCCCCAAGGCCGCTCCGACGCCTGCGCCCGCATCGGCTGAGAAGGTCGCGCCTGTCGCTGGCGAGGGAGTTGCCCCTGCCGCCGAAGAGGATGCCGCGCCCGTAAAGCCCAAGCGCACGCGCCGTGCGCCTAAGCCCGCCGCTGCCGGCGAGGAGACTGCCAAGCCCAAGCGTCGCGTCACGCGCGCGACGCGAACCAAACACACCGTTGCCGATTCCTCCGCACCGATTTCCGATGAGGTTGCACAGGCCCGTGCGCTGGCACAAATCAGCGAGGCTCAGGTTGTGCGCGCCCGTCGCCGTGCTGCTGAGCGCGAGGTCGCGGCACTGGCCGAGTTTGCAGCGCCGGCCGTTTCCGAGGCGCCTGCGGCCACCGAGGCCCCTGTCGCGGGGCAGCCGACCGAGAAGCCGGCTCCGCGCACGCGTCGTCGTGCGGCCAAGTCTCAGCAGGATGCTGAGCAGGCGGCTCAAGAGTCCGGTGAAGCTCCGGTTCGTTCTGCGGTAGGGGAGGGTGCGCAGCCCTCTGAGTCTGCAACACCTGCCGAGGCCCATGAGGTTCCCGTCGTCGATCCCGCTCTTCGCCCGCACCGTCGCGGCCGCAAGCCCAAGGCCTTCGTCGAGGCCGAGAGGGCTGCCGCCGCTGCAGCAGCCGCAGCTCAGGACGCCGCGTTGACCGCCGTGCCCGCGCCCGTCGCCGATGCTCCTGCCCAGGGAGTCGTTGCCACCGAGGCCGGAGCACCCGTCGAGGGCGAGCCCGCCGACGTCCGTCCCGGTCGCAGCCGTCGCACCGCTGTTAAGCGCACGTCCAAGGCTAAGGCTGCCAAGAAGGGTGCGTCCGAGGATTCCGCCGAGACGACCGCCGATACATCGACTGATGCCGCCGAGCCTCAGGACGCCGAACAGCCTGCGTCCGAGAAGCCCAAGCGCGGTCGCAAGAAGTCCGTTAAGGCCAAGGCGTCCGAGCAGCAGGCTGATGTCGAAGCGCAGGTCGATTTCGGTGCCGAGGCCAATGATGCCGCTGCGGCCAATGTTGACACCGCCGCAACCGATGGTGCCGCTCCCGCCGAGACCGACGAGAGCGCCCGCCCCAACCGCCGTCAGCACAAGCGCAACGACGAGCGCAATGAGCGCAAGGACGACCGCAACAACGATCGCCGCAACCGTCAGCGCGATCGCAAGCAGCGCAACAAGGAGCGCAATGCCGCTCCGACCGAGCCCACGCTTTCGCGCGAGGAACTCGCGGCCATGAAGGTCGCCGAGCTGCGCGAAAAGGCCAAGGAGTTCGAGATCGAGACGACCGGCAAGAAGAAGGCCGAGCTCGTCGAGGAAATCTACATCACCGCTGCGAAGGCCGAGGGCTTCCGCGATATCAAGGGCATTCTGCAGATTCGCCCGGACAGCTCCGGCATCATCCACGCTCATGGCTACATGAAGTCCAGCGATGACGCCTTCGTGCCCGCATATCTCATCCGCTCCGCACGCCTGCGTACGGGTGATGTGATCGAGGGCTCGCTGCGTCCTTCGCGCGGCGGCGACAAGCGCGCCGGCCTCGCCAAGATCACGGCCGTCAACGGCGTTGATCCCGAGCAGGCACGTAACCGCCCCAAGTTTGGCGACCTTACCCCGGTCTATCCCAATGAGCCTCTGCGTATGGAGCACGGCAAGGATTCCATCACCGGTCGCGCCATCGACATCGTATCGCCGATCGGCAAGGGCCAGCGCGGCCTGATCGTGTCACCGCCAAAAGCCGGCAAGACCACGATCCTCAAGAAGATCTGCCAGTCTATCTCGATCAACAATCCCGAGGTGCACCTCATCTGCCTGCTTGTCGACGAGCGCCCCGAAGAGGTCACTGACATGCAGCGCTCCATCAAGGGCGAGGTCGTGGCCTCGACCTTCGATATGCCCGCCGAAAACCATACCCGCGTGGCCGAGCTCGTGATCGAGCGTGCCAAGCGCATCGTGGAGTTGGGTGGCGACGTCGTGGTGGTGCTCGACTCCATCACGCGCCTTGCCCGCGCCTACAACCTGGCCGCTCCCGCCTCGGGCCGTATCCTGTCGGGCGGCGTCGATTCGGCGGCCCTGTATCCACCCAAGCGTTTCTTGGGCGCTGCCCGCAACATCGAGAACGGCGGATCGCTCACCATCCTGGCTTCCGCCCTCATCGATACCGGCTCCAAGATGGACGAGGTCATCTTTGAGGAGTTCAAGGGTACCGGCAACATGGAGCTCAAGCTCGACCGCGATCTGGCCGACCGCCGTATCTTCCCGGCCATCGATCCCGTTGCCTCGGGCACGCGCAACGAGGACCTGCTGGTCGACGAGCAGATGCGCCCGTTTGTCTTCGGCCTGCGCCGTATCCTCGCCGGCATGAACAATACCGAGCGCGCGGCCGCGTCGTTTATCAAGGGCCTCAAGGGCACCAATACAAACCAGGAGTTCCTGGTGCGTTCGGCAAAAAAGCACAGCGATTACGAGCAGACGTTCTAGGCCGTCCGCTGCACGCGCCAACAACCATAGACATGCCAGAAGGGCCGGGGTTTAGATCCTGGCCCTTTTCGTATAGCCGCTCGCCTACGATTATTGACCTCATGACCGGCAAGCAGCTATTTTCCCGTTTCAATCCCGCTTCGTCGCTTGCAATCCCCAAGGGGGTTTCGCATAATAGCTGTTAAGCTTCGCGACGGAAAACGCAGATGAAACGAACCATATACCGTTGCTTTGGGGCATAGCCCCGCTTCATCTTCTCTCGCGCAGCCAACTGAATGATGCGATTTGGGTGCTGGAAGATGGGGAGAGCTCATGGCTTCTTCTGATGCAACACAACGAGTAGTCCTTGCTGGACTTTCCTGCGGAATCGGCCTTGCCGCTCCCGTGGTGATGTATGCTGCCACGCTGCCGTTTTCGTCGGTGAACGAGACGGTCGTCGCGGGCGCTGTTCCTTTTGCCGTGGGTGCGGTGGCGGGCGTTGGTATCTATGCCGCCTCGCTCGGCATTTCTGAATATCGCACGCAGCATGCTGAGCACCTATTCCAGCCCGATGCCATGGGTGGCGCTGCGAACGTCAACGAGCATCAAAATGAGTCCCAGACCGCCTCGATGCCCGCCCAACAGCAGTGGGCTGCCCCTCAGGGTGTTGCTACTGCGGCTCCTGCCGTTCCGGCAGACGCCGCGCAGCCCTCTTCGGTTTTCTCCGGCTTGACTGGTGCTTTCCAGCGGCTTCATACGGACGACGGTGTCCCCACCATCGCTCGCGCCGCGGATGCCATGAGCGAGGCCGATGCCTGGTCCATGATCGACGGCATGCTCGACGATGATTCGCCGGTCAGCTGCGATCCCGCGCGCTCGCGCGATGTGTACCAGGTCGCCATCGACGAGCTTACCTACGGCGGTAAGACCGGCTCCTATAACCGCGATGACATCGCTGCCGCCGCGCGCGCCGTCTCGGGCTCTCATGCCGCCCCTGCGGGCAGCACGGCCGCCTTTGTGGCGCTCGTGGCTAACGCCGCCAACAACGCCGCCGCTCAATCTGTTACGTATGACACCGCCGTGCCCGTGACTCCGGCTGCCGCCACCGCCGTTGACTCCTACGCCGACGAGCCGCTGGCCGTCGACGAGGAGACTATTGCCGCCCGCCGTGCTGCCGAAAGCTCACTGTGGGGCGCTCCTGCACAGCGGCAGGCGGCGGAGGCGGTGCCGTACAACGTGAACCTTGCCAACATGCCGATCATCAACGACGCCTCTGCGGCGGCTATCGATCTCGATGACCTTGACGAGCCGGTCATCTCGAACGACGTGCCGTATGTGGTCGATGCCCCGGCCTCCGCGTCCCGGTCCATCGCAGTCGACGAGCCTGTCGATGCGACTCCCGAAGAAGACGTCCCCATGGCCGATTATTCGGGCCACGAGGGCATGTGGGCAGCCGCTGCCGCAATTTTGGACGAGGTCGTCGAGCCTGCTCCCGTTGCCGCTCCGGTGTCTATGCCTGCTCCTCAGCCCGCTGCCCCCGCTTACGTTGGTCGCCACAGCGCCGTGTTCCCCGAGGATACCGCCCGCATCTCGCGCGAAGGTATCGAGCGTGCCGAGGCCATCGCTGCTGGCATCATGGAGAACCGTCGTCACGAGCGCGTCAATCAGATTCTCGAGGAGGAGATCGACCGCCTGCAGTCTGCAGCGGTAAGGCGCACGGGCCGTGCCTATCTGAGTGTTATCGAGGGTGGCACTGCCAGCTTTGAGCCGCTCCGTGCGGAGGCATAACTTCTTTATGCTTAAACTCGATCGAAAATGGGCGGTCGCGACCTGCCTGATGGTGCTGCTTATCTGGGGCAATTCGATGGTTCCCGGCACGGGGTCCGGTTCATTGAGCCTGTCGATTATGGAGGCCGTTCGCGGCCTTCTGCACGGCGTGGGGCTTCCGTATGAGTGGGTGACCAACTTCGTCGTTCGCAAGTGCGCGCATTTTACCGAGTACATGGTGCTCGGCATTCTGGCGACGCACGCTTTCGATATCGAGGGCCGTCGCACCTTTGATGTGCTGCTTCCCACGGCGGTTTTCCTACTGCTGGTTCCCTCGATTGATGAGACGATTCAGCTCTTTGTGCCCGGTCGCGCCGGTATGATCACCGACGTGATGATCGACTGCTGCGGAGCGGTGACGGGCGCTGTGCTTCGATATCTTCTACGATCGCTCATATGTGCCAATAAGGCCGCCTAGGACACATTGTTTGGTCCTAGGCGGCCTTTCTTTGTTTGGGGGCTTTTACGGGGCGTGGCGGCGTTATCCCGTAGGATGGGATCGCTGGACGGTGCGGCGCCCCTTTGGCGCGCCTACTGCCAAAGGCGCCGATGCCCAAGGCGGCGATGCCCTTGTCGGCAAACCGTGCGTTGACGGCCTCGACGGTCTCCTGCGGGGTTGTGGTCACGATCTGCTCGCGTTCCAGGACCGTGCCGTCCGCATAGCCCGTGGCGCATACCATCTTGGTGCCGCCGGCCTCGAGCGCCCCGATAAGCTGCTGCTCTGCCATAGCGTCCCTCTCTTGGGCGAGTTGCTTTACGTCTAAAGTATAGCGCTCTAAAATAATTAAGAAAGCGCTATAAAAAGAAACCTCGCAGTCCAACGGAGGATGCGAGGTTTCTTTGGTGCTTTTAGTTGTTGGGCTGTCCTTACCCCCGCGGCTTGATTTTATCACGCAGGGACTTGAGGTTCTCAAGTGCGGCGTTGAGCGTTTCGTCTCGCTTGGCAAAGTGGAAACGGATCAGGTGGTTGACGGGCTCGCGGAAGAAGCTTGAGCCCGGCACGGCGCCCACGCCAACCTTGGAAGCGAGATCCTCGCAGAAGTCGAGGTCGCTGTCGTAGCCAAACTCCGAGATGTCCATCATGACGTAGTAGGCGCCCTGTGGCACATTATGCTCAAGACCGATGCTGTCGAGTCCCTGACAGAACAGGTCGCGCTTGGCGGTGTAGAGGTCGAGGACCTCATCGTAATAGCTGTCGTCGAAGTTGAGGGCGGTCACGACGGCTTCCTGCAGGGGAGCGGCGGCACCCACGGTGAGGAAGTCGTGGACCTTCTTGATGCGCTCGGTAATCTCGGCCGGGGCGATGGTGTAGCCCAGACGCCACCCGGTGATGGAGTAGGTCTTGGACAGCGAGCTGCAGCTGATGGTGCGCTCGAACATGCCGGGTAGCGTGGCCATATAGACATGCTCGTGGGGCGCATAGACGATGTGCTCGTAGACCTCGTCAGTGATGCAGTAGGCGTCGTACTTTTTGCACAGGTCGGCGATAAAAGTGAGCTCCTCGCGCGTAAAGACCTTGCCGCAGGGGTTGGACGGGTTGCATAGGACAATTGCCTTGGGCTCGTTATCGCGGAAGGCAGCCTCGAGCACCTCGCGATCGAAGTCGAACGTGGGCGGGTTGAGCGGCACATAGATGGGCTCGGCGCCCGAGAGAATCGTGTCGGCACCGTAGTTCTCGTAGAACGGCGAGAAGATAACGACCTTGTCTCCGGGGTTCGTAACCGTCATCATGGCGGCCATCATGGCCTCGGTGGAGCCGCATGTGACTACGATGTTCTCGTTGGGGTTGATCGGCATGCCCATAAAGTGCTCCTGCTTGGCCGCGAGCGCCTCGCGCATGGCCTGGGAGCCCCAAGTGATGGAGTACTGGTGATAGAGCGGCTTGGGGTCGGTCGCGATGGTGCTGAGGCTCTCGAGCAGCCGCGCCGGAGGATCGAAGTCGGGGAAGCCCTGTGAGAGATTGACGGCGCCGTACTTATTGGAAATGCGCGTCATGCGGCGGATGACCGAATCGGTAAATGTCGCCGTACGGTTGGAGAGTTCTTTCATGCTTGTCCTTTCGAGCATTTGCAGTGGGGCAAGTTTACTCCTATGAAACCGGTGGGAATTGCTCGAAACACGCTCGAAAAACTCTTTTCAAAATTCTTGAAAATTGGGGCTTGCATCGCATGGCGTTCCTTGCAATAATAGTCGAGCGCGAAGCGCACAGGACACGGTGGGTGTAGCTCAGTTGGCTAGAGCGACGGGTTGTGGTCCCGTAGGTCGAGGGTTCGAGTCCCTTTACCCACCCCAGTTCTTGCTTTGTGTTGATATCGGGTCGTTAGCTCAGTTGGTAGAGCAGGGGACTCTTAATCCCAAGGTCCAGGGTTCGACCCCCTGACGGCCCACCACACGATATCTCCTCTAAAGTCCGCTATTACGGACTTTAGCTTTGGGTCGTTAGCTCAGTTGGTAGAGCAGGGGACTCTTAATCCCAAGGTCCAGGGTTCGACCCCCTGACGGCCCACCAAAGCATGTTAAAGCGACTGGTTTCGACTGGTCGCTTTTTTGTTGACCTCGCATGGGGTCGAACCCGCAAGGGCGCGGAGCTGAGGAAATGCGTAAGCATTTACCAGTGCAGCGCGCAAGGCGCTGAGCGCCGCAGCGGCCGCCTGCGCAGCAGGCTGACCCCCTGACGGCCCACCCAAAGCATGTTAAAGCGACTGGCTTCGGCTGGTCGCTTTTTTGTTGACCTCGCATGGGGTCGAACCCGCAAGGGCGCGGCCGCTTTCACAAATCAAGTCTACCTTGGGGATCGGTAAAACCGTCAGTACCCTCCTTGAGTTTCTTCTCGTCTGCCTTCACGCGACGCTCGAGCTTTTTTGTATCTTCGGCAGGTGGTAGGTTCTCGGGGACAATTCCGCGGTCGATGAGGCTGCCACGCACGCTTGTGTTGTTCTCGACGTGCTCTTGTTTGATCTGGTCCAGACCGTACAGGTCGTGTTCCTCGGCGTTGAAGGCCGTCATCGAGTTCGTAAGGTCCTTTGCTTTGATGAGGACATCGGCTAACCTGTCCGCCAATGCCGCGCTCTTGGGTACGCCGAGCTGCTGCTTCATTTCCGCCGTGCTTCTGCCGCCGAATAACGCTTCATCGCCCTTCGACTTGATGATCGCGAATCCTTTGGAGTCCACGCCGCGTTTGAACGCAATGCCCGAGAGCTGTTTCTCTGAATCGGATAGCGAGTGGCGCGCCTGCAAGCGCTGAATCTCTGCGAAGCGCTGCTCTATGAGCTCTTGGCGGCGCGTCTGCACGGCAAAGTACGCCTGTGCGAGCGCGATCTCCGGCTTGTTTGGGTCTCCGTTTTGGGCGATTAAATAGCATGCGTAGCGTGTCAACTTGTAGTCTTTTACGGCTCGTTTGGCGATGCCGGCATCTACCATTTTGCTGGCTTCAGCAAAATGGGCGGCAACAGGCATTTTATTGGTGTCACACGATGCCATGGATCTCTTAACCGCAGTCTCAAAATTACGCCATTGGGTGTATCCGAGGGGCTCCATTAAATCGCGTGCGAGCCAATACTCAACGCCGTCTTCTACATGGGCGTAGCTGTCAAGTTTGACACGCCATTTCTCGATATCCCTGCTGTCCATATCTCTTCCTTTCTGTTCGTTTGTCTACGTAGACTATGCCGACTCCGTATTCAGAATGAGTATATTTGCCCGCGCGGACACGAATGGGCTCCGTGCCACTTCGAGCTCACGGGGCCCATAGATATCGATTAGTTGTGTTCTGCTCTAGAGGGGTGCTCAGCTTAGTCTGCTCGATAGTGCGAACCTAAGCTTTTAGTCCGCTTGCGCATAGCTTTGGCCATCTCCGTTGCCAGCTGAATCTGTGACTGTAGGCGGGCGAGGGCTGCGATCTCGCTGTCATTGGCATGCGGCTTGCTCAGTGCCATGGCATTGTCTTGCAGGCTTTCAAGCCCCTGCAGCGCCTTGGATAGGCCCGTCTTGGTGCGGCTGATCATGCAATAGGTGCTCATCGTGTGCTTAAGGCTGTGAGTCAGGCGTTCGGCATCTGTTTTGGCAATGCCGTACTGGGGGAGGGGGATGTCCGCCTTTAGGGCTGCCGCAGGCTCTTTCTGTGCTGCTTGGGCTGCCGATGCGCCTGCGATGCGTCCAAACACGATGCCGTTGGCGCTCGATAGACCGCCGATGCGGTCGGCGCCGTGCATGCCGCCTGTCGCTTCGCCGCAAGCATAGAGGCCCTCAACGCCCGTGTACGCGGTCTTGTCGATCCTGATGCCGCCGTTGGCAGCATGGGCATACATCGCCACGCGCATCTCATCGGTCGGCGCGATGCCGTGCTCGTCTTGCAGCCAGGTGGCAAAGGTCTGCACAAACTCGGGGACGTCCTCGCGGGGGAAGTCGTAGTGGAGCGCCAGGCACTCTGCACCTGCTTGATCGATGGCAAGATCGATGGCGCGGGAGGCCAAGCGTGACGTGAAGGGACCATATCCAGAGCGTTGCTCGAGCAGATCGTCCAACTTTTCGTCAGCAATATCGACCGGTTGATCAAACGTGACATAACGCCAGGTCTTTTCGTTAAAGACAAGGTTTCGTTTGGGCTCGATGAAGCCGGGCATCATCTGCATGAACTCTATATTAGTAAGCGATGCGCCGTGCGCCAGTGCGATGGCCTGCGAGGAGCTGAGCACATCAGCCGACGTGAGGCTGCGCTCGAACAGGCCGCCTGTGCCGCCGGCTGCGATGATCGTGGCCTTGGCAGCAAAGGGCACGATTCGATCTTCGGTGAGGTCGTATAGCACGGTTCCTGTGATTCTGCCGTTCGCGTCCTCAACAAGGTCGATAAGCTCATGGCGGGGGAGCAGGCGAATGCCGAGCGACTCGATCCGGGTTGTCAGAGCGTCCTCAAGGGGCTTGCGGGTGAGGCCGCGCCACATGCGCGTCTTGTGGTCAAAGCAGGGGATAAACTGCTTTTGCTGAGCACTTTCAGCGCTTTGCGGACGCTGGAGCTCAACGCCTAAGTCTTGCTCGAGCCAGTCAATCGCCTGGGGAATGCCGTGCACAAACGTCTGGACAAGCTCGAGGTCGGCGACACCGCCGCCGACGGCCTGTATGGTGTCGATGAGGTCCTGCTCGTCGGCCGTGTCGGTGGGACCGATGAGGCCGAGGCCCCAGGTGCCCGGGAAGAAGCTCGATCCACTCATAGTCTTGCCGGCGCTTGCCACAGTGACGGTTGCGCCCGCGCGTGCTGCTTCTATGGCGGCGCAAAGGCCCGCAATGCCAGATCCAATTACCAGTACATCAGTCGATTCCATCTGATTCCTTTCTCGTCCGGCGCATTGTCGCACGGGTGATCGGCAATGGGGCCGCAAAGACTCGGCAAATCGGTAAAGGGCAAATATGGCAGGTGGGCGTTACCGATACTTTCATGCCGCTAAGAAGTTGCGGTGGAATAGTTCCTGTTTGGAAGGATGGGGCGGCTGTTTAGGAACTATTTCACCGCAACTGAGGGAGGGATAAAAAAGAGCCGCTACCCGGGTGGATAGCGGCTCCTAAGCTCAACTTTATGAGCATCGCGCGGACGCGATTAGGCCTTGAGGGCCTCCTCGACGGCGACAGCGCAGGCGACGGTGGCACCGACCATGGGGTTGTTACCCATGCCGATGAGACCCATCATGTCGACGTGCGCAGGCACGGAGGAAGAACCGGCGAACTGGGCGTCGGAGTGCATACGGCCCATGGTGTCGGTCATACCGTAAGAGGCAGGGCCGGCGCCCATGTTGTCCGGGTGCAGGGTACGGCCAGTGCCGCCACCAGAAGCGACGGAGAAGTACTTCTTGCCAGCCTCGAGGCGCTCCTTCTTGTAGGTGCCAGCGACGGGGTGCTGGAAGCGCGTGGGGTTGGTGGAGTTACCGGTGATCGAGATGTCGACGTTCTCGTGCCACATGATGGCAACGCCCTCGCGGACGTCGTCGGCGCCGTAGCAGTTGACGGCGGCGCGGGGACCATCGGAGTAGGGGATGGTCTCGACGACCTTGAGCTCGCTCGTGAAGTAGTCGAACTGGGTCTTCACGTAGGTGAAGCCGTTGATGCGGGCGATGATCTGAGCAGCGTCCTTGCCCAGACCGTTGAGGATAACGCGCAGCGGCTTCTTACGAGCCTTGTTGGCGTTCAGAGCCAGGCCGATAGCGCCCTCAGCGGCAGCGAAGGACTCGTGACCGGCCAGGAAGGCGAAGCACTCGGTGTCGTCGGAGAGCAGCATAGCGCCCAGGTTGCCGTGGCCCAGACCGACCTTGCGGTCCTCGGCGACGGAGCCCGGAACGGTGAAGGCCTGGATGCCCTCGCCGATGATGGCGGCAGCCTCAGAAGCGGTCTTGGCGCCACGCTTGACAGCGAGAGCGCAGCCGAGGGTGTAGGCCCACTCGGCGTTCTGGAAGGCGATGGACTGGGTGTTGTTGACGATCTCACGCGGGTTGAAGCCCTTTTCGGTGCAGATCTGCAGAGCTTCCTCGAGGGAGGCGATGCCGTTGTCGGCGAGGCACTTGTTGATCTTGTCAGCGCGGCGCTCGTAACCTTCGAACGTAACAGTCATAGTTATTTCCCTCCCTTTCTACTCGTGAACCGGGAACACGCTGGCGACGGAGTGAGTCTCCTCGTCGGTGCGCGGGTCGATGTACTTGGCGGCGTTGTCCCACTGACCATAGTGGCCCATAGCGCCAGCGATGGCCTCCTCGGGGGTCTTGCCGGCCTTGACGGCGTCGGTGAACTTACCGAGGTTCAGGAACTCGAACGCGATGATCTCGTTCTTGTCGTTGAGAGCCATGCGGGTGACGTAGCCCTGGGCGAGCTCGAGGTAACGAGCGCCCTTGGCCTTGGTGCCGAACATGGTACCGACCTGAGAGCGAAGGCCCTTGCCGAGGTCGTCGAGGGAGGCGCCCACGGGCAGGCCGCCCGTGGAGAACGCGGTCTGGCTGCGGCCGTAAACGATCTGCAGGAAGATCTCGCGCATAGCAACGTTGATGGCGTCGCAGACGAGGTCGGTGTTGAGGGCCTCGAGGATGGTCTTACCGGGAAGGATCTCGGAAGCCATGGCGGCAGAGTGGGTCATACCCGAGCAGCCGATGGTCTCAACGAGGGCCTCCTCGATGATGCCGTCCTTGACGTTCAGCGTGAGCTTGCAGGCGCCCTGCTGAGGTGCGCACCAACCCACACCGTGCGTAAGACCGGAGATGTCGGAAATCTCCTTAGCCTGGACCCACTTGCCCTCCTCGGGGATGGGTGCGGGGCCGTGGTATGCACCCTTGGCAACGGGGCACATGTTCTCCACTTCCTGTGAGTACTGCATGCCTCTCCTCTCTATCGTGTTGGCGTCCCGTCTGGGGGTCGTGGCTGGCGATTGCCGGGCGGCCCTTCGAAAGGGACATGACATGCAGCCCCTATAATACCGCGAAATGCACGGAATATTCGGCGAACGGCTCAGTTTTCGTAGCGAGAAGTCCGGAAGTTATAATTGAAACGGTTTAACTCTATGTTCTGTGGTCGCGAACTTCCAAAGAAGAGGTCTGTCTTGGGCAAGCTTTTGGTCAGCCCTTGCATGCGTTGCAGGGGTTGACCTGTTGCAGCGGTGCCGTTCGCCGCCTGTTTACTGCCTTTGGCCGCGCGAGTGTATTGTTTTGCGTGAATGTTTTGATGGCACGCTTCAATCGTGCTGTATTGGATGGCAAGCAGATCCCGGCGAAGGGAGCGCCGTGCAGCGCGTTTGGAGAACGGTTACCGGCTTTTACCATGTCTGTGCCCGCGGTACGGACAAGCAGCTGATCTTTGAGACCGATGACGACCGCTGGGAGTTTTTGGAACTGATGCGCGACTGCTGCCGCGATGCTGGTGTGACGGTCGTGGCGTGGTGTCTCATGGGCGGCCACGTGGATCTGGTGCTTTTGGATTATGAGGACGAAATGAGCGCGGCGATGCAGCGGCTGCTGTTGACGTATGCTCGTCGGTTCAATAAACGCACGGGGCGCACGGGCCATCTGTTCCAGAACCGTTTTGACCGGCGCTCGCTCGATACCGACTGGCAGGTGATGGAGGCTATTCGCTCCGTACACGCCGATCCGCAGGAGGCGGGCATGAGCCTCATCGAGCGTTATCCCTGGAGCAGCTTTGCCGAGTATCTACGGGCCTATGACAACGATATGACGAGGGGATTTTCCGATCCTTCTTGCGTGCTTGAGCTTTTTGGTTCTGCCGAGGGCTTTATTGCCTATTCGCTTTCGACGCCCGACGGCGGCGAGCCAGGGATGCCCGATCTGAAAGAAACGGAGTGGGAGCGACACGCCTTTGCCGAAAAGTTGGCGAAGGGGCTCGGGGTTCCGCTCAATGAGCTCAAGACCGTTGCATCCTCGCGGCGAGACGGGATCATTTTCGCTCTGCATGATGGCGGCTACACGGTGCGCGAGATAGAGCGGTATACGGGAATCAGCAAGAGCACCGTCTCTCGTATTGTGCGCGCTTATGCGCGGATGAAGGCTCAGGCTGAGGGTTCGGAATAGAAAATGGCCGAACCGCTCTTGTCAAGCGATTCGGCCAACAAAGTTCTTAAGATTTGGGACAAATACTACTGATTATTTCGTCCCTCGAGCATGCCGTCGAGGGTGCGCCAGGCGAGCTCGGCGCACTTGACGCGGGCGGGCATGTGCGAGATGTCCTGGAGCTGGGCGGCCTCGTCCAAGTCTTCCAGGTCTTCCTCGGAGAGCTGCTCGCCGCGGATCATGGCGAGGAAGAGTCCTGCCAAGCGACGCGCTTCCTCGACCGTCTCGCCGGTGATGAGATCGGCCATGATGTCGGCGCTGGCCTGGCTGATGGCGCAGCCGTGACCGGTAAACGAGGCCTCCTCGACAACGCCGTTCTCGACGCGTAGCTGCAAGGTGAGCTCGTCGCCGCAGCTGGGGTTGATGCCTTCGTGCTCAAGCGTGGGAGCGTCCATCTCGTACTTATAGTCGGGGTGCGAGTTGTGCTCCATAAACGTGGTGGAGGTGTACAGATTACCCATTGAACGTGCTCCAAACGTGATGCAGGCCGGCGATGAACTTGTCGATGTCGGCCTTGTCGTTGTAGAAGGCCACGCTGGCGCGGCAGCAGGCAAGGTTCTCGACGCCCAGCCAGGTAAGTAGCGGCTGCGCACAGTGGTGGCCGGCGCGGATACAGACGCCGTCCATGTCCATGATGCTCGCGACGTCGTGCGGGTGGATACCCTTGACGTTAAAGCTCACGACCCCGTGGTGGTTATCCCAGTAGATGGAGCCGATGATCTGGACAAAGTCGAGCTGAGTGAGCTCGCCCATCAGGTAGTGGACGAGTGCCCGTTCGCGGGCCTGGATGTTTTCGTAGCCCACCGTGTTGACGAGATAGTCGAGGGCGGCGCCTGTGGCGAAGATGCCGGCGGCGTCCTGCGTGCCGGCCTCGAACTTCTCGGGGACGGGCGCCCAGACGGCGTCCTGCTCGGTGACCGAATCGATCATCTCGCCGCCGGTGAGCATGGGCGGCATGGCGTTGAGCAGGTCCATCTTGCCCCACAGCACGCCGATGCCCATGGGGCCCATGGCCTTGTGCGCGCTAAAGGCAAAGAAGTCGGCGCCCAGGTCGGCCACATCGACCGGCATGTGCGGCAGCGACTGTGCGCCGTCGACGACCAGATAGCCGCCGTACTTGTGCACGAGCTTGCCGAGGTTCTTGACCGGGTTCTCGACGCCTAGCACGTTGGAGACCTGACCCACGGCCAGAATCTTGGTCTTGGGACCCACCTTGGACAGAACCTCCTCGGTGGTGAGCTGGCCGGTCTTGGTGGGGTAGAGGTAGACGAGCTTGGCACCGGTCTCGCGGCAGACCTGTTGCCACGGGATCAGGTTGGAGTGGTGCTCCATGATGGTGATGACGACCTCGTCGCCGGGCTCCAGCACCGTGGGCGCAAAACTCTTGGCGACCAGGTTGAGCGACTCGCTCGTGTTGCGGGTGAAGACGACTTCGTTAGCCTGGGCGGTGCCGATGAGGTCGGCAATCTGCTGGCGGACCTTGGCAATGGCATCGGTGGCCTCGACGGATAGCGAGTATAGGCCGCGAAGCGGGTTGGCGTTCATGCGCTGGTAGAAATCGCGCTCGGCGTCGAGCACGCAAGCGGGGCGCTGCGCGGTGGCGGCGCTATCGAGGAAGGCGATCTCGGGATGCTGCTGGAACAGCGGGAACTGGCACTTGTAGGGGTTGGTCTCGATGTCCACGGTGGGCCAGCCGCGCGAAGCCTCGTCGCTGGCGTCGAGTTCCATGGGCTCGGGGGCGGTGCAGGTATCGCATTTAACGTGCTCGGTATCGATCATGCGAGCTCCTCTTCAAAGTTATCGATCAGGTTGTTGCCCAGGCGGACGACGGCGGCGCGGGTGCGCTCATCGTTGGCGGAAAGCGCGGCGTCCTCAAGCTTGGCGCGGATGAACAGATCCTCGGCGGCGTTTTGGTCAAGGCCGCGGCAGGCGAGGTAGAACAGCTGCTCGTCGCGGACATGGCCGATGGTGGCGCCGTGGTTGCCGGCGACGTCGTCCTCGTCGCACAGGATGACGGGGACGGTCTTGTTGTCGACGCCCTTGTTGGCGAGCAGTACGGTTTCGCGCTCGGTGCCGGTTGCGCCCTTGCAGCCGTGCACGAGGTCGATGGTGCCGCGGTAGACCTTCTTGGACGTGCCGGTCAGCACGCCGTTGGCGTCGATCTCGCACTCGGTCTTGCGGCCGCGGTGGCGAAGCTCGTAGTTAAAGTCGCGCATCTGCTCGCGGGCACCCAGGTAGTCAGTATCGATGGTGACCTTGGCGGTATCGCCCAGCAGGTCGCCGGCAAGGCCGGTGGCGCTGGCGCCAGCACCCAGGACGGTGTGCTGTACGTTGACGCGTGCACCCTCGTCCAGGAACAGGCCGGTGTCGTCGAGCGCGATCCAGCTGTCGTCGAGCGTCTGCGTGCAGGTCACGTTGACGGTGGCGTACTCGTGGGCGCACACGCGCAGCACGGAGCCCACGACGCCCTCGCCGGCAACGGGGGAGTCCAGGGCAATATGCAGATCGAGCGTCGACTGGGGACGGGCGACGACGTCGATGGCGGCAATCGCAGCCGCTGTGTCGACGCCACTCACGCGCACGGTAGCTGTGACGTGCTGGTATGCGGGTACGTCGATGACGATGCGCTTAGTGGCGTGATCTGCCAGATAGGTGTAGGCGGCCTCACCCATGCCGGTCTCGAAGGCTTCGGCGGGGGAGAGTTCCTCCTCGAGCTTGATGGCGCCGGCCTGGTAGACGGAGGTGGCGGGCACGTCGAGCTCGGTCTCGGGTGTGATGCGGGCACGATCGGCGTCGTCGCCGGGGGCGGCGGCTCGGCGCTCGGGGAAGCGCTCGGCCATGGCGTCCATGGCGGCGTCGAAGGCGTCGGCCGAGCCGGCAAACTGCTCGTCCAAGCCCTCAACCTCAACGGCCTCGGCGGGAGCGGCGGCAAGTTCGTCCGAAAGCTCGAGCTTGGTCTGGTTCATTTTCAGCCAGCCCCAGGTTGCCGCGGGCATCGCATTCACGCCCCCGATCTCCTGCAGCACGCCGTCTCGGGGCTCCGACCCTCCTCGCGTACCTTTAGCGCGCGTCGTCGGGCTCGTTGCTCCCGATACGCCACACTTCAGAAGCTCGGATGACGTCAATGCGTTCGGCATAGCGGTTTCTCGGTTCATTATCCGATCGCTCCTTCCATCTCGAGCTTGATCAGGTTGTTCATCTCGACGGCGTACTCAAGCGGCAGTTCTTTGGAGACCGGGTTGGCAAAGCCGTTGACGATCATGGTGCGGGCCTCTTCCTCCGATATGCCGCGGCTCATCAGGTAGAACACCTTGTCGTCGCCGATGCGGCCGATGGTGGCCTCGTGGCCGATGTCGACATTCTTGGCGCGGATGTCCATGGCGGGGATGGTATCGGAGCGGCTTTGGTCGTCGAGCATCAGCGACTGGCAGCTCACGGTCGCCTTGGAGCCCTCGGCCTTGGGCGTGGCCACGATAGAGCTGCGGAAGGTCTGGATGCCGCCGCTCTTGGAGATGCCCTTGGTTTCGACGGTCGCCGAGGTCTCGGGCGCGTTGAGCACGACTTTGCAGCCGGTGTCGAGGTTCTGGCCTGCGCCGGCAAAGGTGATGCCGGTAAAGCTCGAGCGAGCGCGGCGGCCGTTGAGCACGCTCATAGGGTAGAGATAGCCCACGTGACTGCCGAAGGAGCCGCTGATCCATTCGATGTCGCCATCCTCGTCCACGCGCGCACGCTTGGTGTTGAGGTTGTACATGTTTTTGGACCAGTTCTCGATAGTCGAGTAGCGCAGGTGCGCACGCTTGCCCACAAAGAGCTCGACGGCGCCGGCATGGAGGTTGGCCACGTTGTACTTGGGCGCGGAGCAGCCCTCGATAAAGTGCAGGTCGGCATCGTCCTCGACGATGATGAGCGTGTGCTCAAACTGGCCGGCGCCCTTGGCGTTAAGGCGGAAGTAGCTCTGCAGCGGGAAGTCGAGCTTGGTGCCCTTGGGCACGTAGACAAACGAGCCGCCCGACCACACGGCGCCGTGCAGGGCCGCAAACTTGTGATCGGTGGGCGGGATGAGCGTCATAAACTTCTCGTGGATGAGCGGCTCCCACTGCGGATCGTGCAGGGCCTCCTCGATGCCGGAGTAGACGATACCCATCTTGGACGCGGTGTCCTGCATGTTGTGGTAGACGAGCTCGGAGTCGTACTGCGCGCCGACGCCTGCCAGGTAGCTGCGCTCGGCCTCGGGGATGCCCAGGCGCTCAAAGGTGTTCTTGATGTCGTCGGGCACCGACTCCCAGTCATGTCTTTGGTCGGTGTTGGGCTTGACGTAGGTGACGATGTTGTCCATGTCCAGGCCCTCGATGGAGGGACCCCACGTCGGATCCGGGAAACGGTTGAAGATCTCGAGGGACTTGAGGCGCAGGTCGAGCATCCACTGCGGCTCGTCCTTCTTGGCGCTGATCTCGCGCACGATGTCGGGCGTGATGCCGGCGTCGAGGCGCTCGAAACCCTCCTCGCCATAGGTGAAGTCGTAGAGGCTGCGGTCGATGTCCGCGACCTCGGTGCGGTTCTTGGTCATTGCGTCGCCCCTTTACGCCTGTTGCTCGGCAGCGGCGGCCTCGGCCTGGGCGCGCTGCCCAGCGGCCTCGCGCTCGAAGCTCTCAAAGCCATTCTTGTCGATCCAAGGAATCAGCGAGGAGTCGTCCTCGCGCACGATATGGCCCTTGACCATAACGTGGACGCGGTCGACATCCAGGTGCTCCAGGATGCGCGTGTTGTGCGTGATGATGAGCATGGAGCCGTCGCAGCTCTTGCGGTAGGCGTCCATGCCGTGGCTGACGGTGGAAAGCGCGTCGACGTCCAGGCCGGAGTCGGTTTCGTCCAGGATGGCGAGCTTGGGCTGCAGCAGCAGAAGCTGGAGCATCTCGACCTTCTTTTTCTCGCCGCCCGAGAAGCCCACGCCCAGCTCGCGGTTGAGGTAGGCGGTATCCATGTTGAGCTCGGCCGCGAGCTCCTTTACGCGACGGCGGAACTCCTTGCCCTTCATCTCCAGGCCGGGGCGGCCGGCGATGCTGGCGCGTAAAAAGCTCGACAGCGGCACGCCGGGGATCTCGACCGGGGCCTGGAAGCTCAGGTACAGGCCGGCGCGTGAGCGCTTGTCGGTGGTGAGCTCGGTGATGTCCTGGCCGTCAAAGACAATGCGGCCGTCCTGCACGGTGTAGACGGGGTCGCCCATGACCAGGTGTCCAAGGGTGGACTTGCCGGCGCCGTTGGGCCCCATCAGCACGTGGGTCTCGCCGGCGGCGACGTTGAGGTTGACGTTGTGGAGAATGGTCTTCTCGTCCACGGAGGCGGTCAGACCTTCGATGGAAAGCAGCGAACTTGCACTCATGCTGTCCCTCTCTGTATATGGTGTACTCATAGGTGTGTTAAACCCTAGGAATCTTCTCGGAATAAAGTTACTATGGGTTCGGCGTTAGTCAAGGGAAAACCCGACTAATCCACTCGACTTTTCAGATTGTGGGACAAAATAACCAGGTTTGTTTGTCCCACTTACTTTAGATTTGGGACAAGCACTCCAGGTTATTTTGTCCCAGGTGCGATGGAAGGGTAGGAATGCTCATCTCTTCTAAGGGCCGCTATGCCCTCCGTTTGATGATTTATATTGCAGCGCTCGGTGACGCCGAGGGCAAGATTGCCCTGCGCGAGGTCGCCGCCCGCGAGCATATCTCACAAAAGTATTTGGAGCAGCTGGTGCGTCCGCTTATGAAGGCTGGCCTGCTCAAGAGCGTGCGCGGCAAGGGCGGCGGCTACATGATGGCCAAGGACCCGGCCGAAGTGCGTGCCGGCGACATCCTGCGTGCCGTCGAGGGCAGCACGGCTCCGGTGGCGTGCGATGGCATTGACAACAGCTGCACCCGCAGTGATCTGTGCTCCACCGTTAAGTTTTGGCGCGGCCTGGACGACGTGATCGAAAAGTACGTCGACGGCGTGACGCTGGCCGACCTAGCCGCCGTCCCCGAGATCAGCTTTGACATTAAGCTGTAGGGACTGGCTTTCGTGAAGTCGTACGAAGCCTTTGATTCGCGTCTGGCACTGCTAGAGACAGCTCGATTCCAAGATCTCGACAACGACTATGTTGTCTCCGGATGTGCGTATATCTATGAGCAGGTTTTCGGTATCTCAATTACGCTCCTTAAGCGTCTACTCGAGTATGAGGGCGCCACGCTTGCCGCGTCGGGGTCTCCTCGTGCCATCTTGAAGGAGTCCTACCGATTCTACGACTTTATTGATGAGGCGGCCTGGCTAGATATGCTCAGAGACCGTAACACGAACGTTCATATTTATGACAACAAGCTCGCTCAAGATTTGATTCAGCGCATCTTGAACGTCTATATCCCCGCTTTCTCTCAGTTGAGAGACGGGCTGATGGAGCGTTACGGCGAGCTTTTGCTGGCGCCCGACGACCAGTTTGTTTAATTCCTTAAGATTTCGCGGAGGGTTGTTGCCGTTTACCGATGGGTGATTGTGCAATAAACGGGGAGCTGTAATACTGAAACTATCTTTGCAAACTGCACTTTAACCATACCAATGCAGGGAGGATGTATGCAACCCAAGCATTCCGCGATTGTTGCGGGCCTGACGCTGGCGCTTTCGTTTGGCGCCGTTGCCGCACCCGCAACCGCTATAGCCGAGGAGCCCACTCCGGGCGTTGCCTCGGATGCCACCGATATCGATAAGGGCCTGTACATCCAGCAGTCCTTCTCGGGCGTGCTGAGGTCGGTTCAGGGCGTTTCGTTTGTCAACGTGACTGACGAGATGAAGTACTTTACCAAGTACGAGAGCCACGGCAATTACAACCAGGGTTTTTCGTATGGCGACGGATACAATGCGCTGGGTTATTACCAGTTCGACCGCCGTTGGTCGCTTATTCCGTTTATGAAGCAGGTCTATAACTACGATTCTGCTAAGTACGGCATGCTTAAGGCTGCAATCGATCGCGGCAGCGAGATTTCCAACGCAAACAACCCCATGTATGCGAACGGCCAGCTCACCGAGCTGGGCCGCATCGCGCAGGATGCCTTCTTGGGTGCTTACAACACCGATCCGGCGGAGTTCTCGGCGCTGCAGGATGCCTATGCGTATAACTCCTACTATGCGGTGACCGAGGCATGGCTCAAGAGCGCTCTTGGCATTGACATCTCCGGCCGCGCCGATTGCGTCAAGGGCATGGTTTGGAGCATTACCAATATGTGCGGCACCGGTGGCTGCCAGGACTTTTTCCGCTGGGCAAATCTTTCCAACAACATGACCGACCGCGAGTTTGTGACGGCGCTTTCCAGCAGCGTTGTCAATAACGTGGCGACCAAGTATGCAAGCCAGCCCCAGTACCACGAGGGCTGGAAGAACCGCTATAAGAACGAGCTCAAGGATTGTCTGGTCTATATTGCCGAGGACGAGGCTGCCGCGGTAACGCCTGTGGAGCCCGCGCCTGCGCCGGCGCCCGGTCCGAGCATGGCGCCCGCTGCTCCCGCTGCGCCGACGCCTGGTACCGATGGCGATGCGGACAATGGCGGCGAGACGGGTGCGCCTTCGACTGGTGCGGGCAGCGATGATGCCGGTAACGGCGGGGCCGCGTCTGGCGGCGCTGCTTCTGGCGATTCGTCGACTTCTGGTTCCGACGGCTCTACGGATGGCACGACATCTGGCTCTACCGATGCGGGCGCTTCCAACGGCGCTGGCGATTCCTCTGCTGATACTGGGACCTCTAACGGTTCTGATTCCTCTAATAGTTCTGGCTCCGATGCTTCCGAGGACGGTTCGAACGAGGGCTCCGATGCTGGCAATTCCTCGACGGAAAGCAAGCCTTCTGCCGGCGAGCAGCTTGGCTCCATGCTGGGGTCGTCTTTGATGGCGGGCATTAACGGCGCCTCTTCTTCTGATGAGGGAACGTCTGGGCAGGGCTCCGGCTCCCATGCTGACGGTGCTGCCGATGCTTCTGCCGGTCCGGGTGCGAAACAGTCCGACACCGATGCGCAGAAGCCCGGTGACAAGGGCAGCACTACAACCGCCACGACGACTACCACCACAACCACGACCAAGGTCTCGGGTGGCAATATGCCCAAGACGGGTGACCTCATCGTGATGGCGAGCCTCGCCAGCGCAAGCTTGGCGACGCTGGGTGCCACGTCCATTGTGAGTGGCAACCGCAAGCTTGATCAGCAGAAGAAGTCCGCTGGCGAGGACGGATTCGAGGAGTAAGTTCCTGGTCGCCTGATAATCTAAGAACTAGGACGGGGTCCGGTGCGGCTGTATCGGGCCCTGTTTTGTTGTGCAACGATTCGTTATGCCCCATTGGGGGTTCTTATTGCTGCCGTTGCCCGAAACGCTTGCATAACGAAAACATTTCGTATACACCGGTCTTTACAATTGATATCGTGCTGCGTTTTAGGGAGAAGTTACGGTGTCTGAACAGGCGATTTATGGCGATGCTGCCTGCTATGGCGTAAGGCTGATCAACCGCTCGGGTAACGGGGCGCTACCGGTCGGCGAACATGACTTTGCCGAGGCCATGGATCGATGCGTGCTGGTCGACAAGACCATGTTTATTGCCGATGTCTTGGATGCTGAAGCCTCCGTTGTGGCGTGTTGCCGGCCCGAAGGCTTTGGCAAGAGCATGAACCTGTCGATGCTTAAGGCTTTTCTCGAGCGATCCACCGTCGAGCAGGTCGATCGGGGCCTGTTTGCTGGTTCCCAGATTTGGGATGCGGGTCGCGAGCGCTATCGGAATGAGTCCGCCTGCTACCCTGTGATATCGCTGGACTTTTCTGGCGCCGCGAGGTGCGGTGCCAACGTTGTCGGCATCGTGCGCGACGTTCTTTCGGGTGAGTGCGCTCGCTTGTTGGCGCTTTTGGAGGCTCCGGATTTACCGCGAGATAAGATGCGCCACATCGAGCGCGTTGCGCGTGGCGTAGCGAACGCGGACGAGGTCAACTCGGTGCTCGGCACGCTCATTGAGATGCTGGAGATGGCTTGCGATGAACAGGTTGTGCTGCTCGTTGATGGATACGACGCGGCGTGGTTGAGTCGTTTTGCTATGAGGGACGCTTCTGGCTCCTGTCCGGCAGAGTTGCTCGAGCGCGTACTGTTTGATGCCATCGCCGCTGCGGGCCATTCGCTACGGTTGACGTGTCTGATGGGGGAGCGTCCCGGTCCTGCCGAAGCGGCACTTTCTTTGCGCGGGTGTTCGTACTGCATGTCGACGCCGCTTTCGGGACGGTGCGACCGATGGTATGGCTTTTCAGATGACGAGGTTCAGACTCTACTAGGCCATGCTGGATGCGAAGAATACCTGGATGATGCGCGTGAATGGCTCGAGGGGTATCGGTTTGGCAGGACCCATTGCTCGAGTCCGGCGCGCGTGATCGATTTCTTGAACCGCGGTTGCACACCGCCGGTGCGGGCCGATTTGTATGGATACGCTGATAGCCTGAGCAGGGCGGTTGGCGATTGGAATCTCGAGAGGCTTTCGACTCTGTTCGATTTACTTGAACCGCATGGATGCGTTGAGGCTCCGCTTTGTCTGGGCGCCGTCGAGTCGAATGATGCTTGCGTCGATGATGTTTGGACCGCGTTATACCTGTCCGGCTTCCTCACGACGGATATGGTTGAGGAGCCGGGAAACAGCGCTCGCTCCCGTGCTCTGCGTCTGCCCAATGGTGAACTTCGTCAGGCGTTGCGTCTCGTGATTATTGAATGGTTTGAGTGCGCCGCCGAGGATGTGCGGGACGTCGATGCGTTTCGTGACGGGTTGTGTCGCGGGAACGAGGATGCGGTGAGACAGGCACTAGACCGCATCCTGGTAGATGCGGGAATCGGCGCAGTCGAGATGGATTCGCCGTTGCCATACCACCTGCTGTTGCAAGGGCTCTGCTTTGGTATGCCGGGGTATGCCAATCCGTCATCCAATCGAAAGCGCGGGGCGGATCGCTGGGATATCCAGGTGTTCCCTACGGGAAGGATGCTCGATGTGGCCGATACCCTCGGCATGCTCGACGAACGTCCACTTGTCACTATGAACATGATGTATGACCCCGGTGTGGACGCGCTTGGTCTGGAGCTGCTAGCCGTCCAGGCGCTGCTCGACATAGAGCGCGACGGCATCGACAAGATTCGCGTGCCGCGACCCGGTGTGGGCCGCATGCGCTGGGGATTTGGCTTTGACGGGCAGCGTGTGGCAGCGGTGTGCCAGCGGCTGTAGGGGCGTGCGATACTTAAGTGTGCCCGCTACTCCGCGTCCTTCATGGGCGGCACGGGCTTCCAGTCGGGATCCTTGATGATCTTGCGGGCGTCTTTCATGCCGCGGCGCAGCGCTGGGATACCGGTCTTAAAGCATTTGTCGACCGCAGCCAAGCGGATGAACTCTTTGCAGAAGGTCGCGGCGTTGCCCAGACGGAACAGAACGGGGTGATAGTCGCCGTAAATCTGCATGTACCGGGCCAGATAACCGCGGTTGCGCATGATGTAGTAGCGGTTGGTGTCGCTCGTGGAGTTGAGCTGGCGCTTGCCGGCGATGTCCCAGTTGGAGACGGCTCGGGCGCGCTTGAGCACCACGTCGGCGACCACGGCGGCGGGAAAGTGCTGGCTCGCAACGTAGCCGTAACAGGCGTCGTCGCCATAGATGAAAAAGCGCGCGTCGGGCAGGCCGATCTTGTCGACTACGCGGCGCGAGAACAGGCCGCCTTCAAAGCACAGCTGGTTCATGGGGCGGTAGCCCTCGGGGCCCAAGTCCCACTTGGCGATGGGGTTAGGGATGCCGAGCGAAAGGATGAGCTGATACTGCCAAAAGAAGGCGCCGCCGTCGAAGTCCAGGCGCGAACCCTGGATGACGTCGTATCGGTCGGTCCACTTGGCCAAGCGCTCAATGCCCTCCGGGATGACGAGCACGTCGTCGTCCATGACCCAGAACCACTGGGCGCCCAGATCGTAGGCGCACTTGGTTCCAGCGGAGAAGCCACCCGCACCGCCACCGTTTTCGAGCTGCGGGGCGTAGATGACACGGTCGGTGCCGCCCTGCGCGTCGGGATGCTCGGTGTCGATGCCCCACAGGTTGGCCAAGCGCTCGTTAAACGCCGCGCACATGGTCTTGGTCTCACGCGAATTCTCGTTATCGACAACCACGATGCGCCAAGGCGTGGCCGTGAGCTCGGTTATAGAGTCGAACAGGTTGGCCAAGAGCTCCTGGCGCTTGTACGTAACGACAACGATGGCGAGCTTGTCGATGGGAGCGGGGAGGGTGGAAGTCATGGGGCAATATATCCTTTCACGCGCGGCAGACATGCGCCGCACGGAAGCTATCGAATACGTCCATTGGACGGCACCTATTGTAAAGGGTCGCTGCGCCATGTTGGCAGGGTTTGGATAAAACGCAGGAACCTGCCACGGGCGTGGTGGCTGTGTTACTTAACGTTGATGCGTTGATTGCTGCTTGAGGCTACGAGCGATAAGGCTTCTAGCTGCATCGATGATGAGTAGCGTCGGCGCAAAGGCGATGCTGATGGCCGTACCGGTGACGATGTATATGGCTGCCGGATTGTTTGCGCTGGCCAGTATGTTTGCAAGCGTCGTGTTGAATACCGGACGCCAAAGGCTGCTGGTGAGCGATTGCATCACGTAGAAGCCAAGCGTGGCGGCAGATAGGGTGACGATTGCGTTTTCGACGCGAGGATGGTTCGTTTTATTGTCGCGGGTTGCCGCAAAGAGCAGGGACGCGGCGGCGAGGGCAAACGAGACAATCGAGGTCGACTTATAGGAAAGCGTTGTCATTGTCGACAGATTTCCGGTTGCGGAGAGTGCTGCTTCCAGGTCGATTGCGATAATTAAAACTGCTGCAAGCGATCGTTTGGCTACGATGCGCGCTTTGCGCGGCTTTGTCGTCCCGGTGTAGTCACGGAGCAGCCCGCCCATCAAAAACGCTATAACGTAGGTGACGGCGCTCATGATCTTTTGGAGCCAAGAAAACTCACCGCTGTTTACCGAGCTCTGCGCCGCTAGATAACCATTGATAATAAAAACGAGGACACCGACGGCGACGACTGCTATTGTGTAACTTTTCTTGCTGAGCTGGTTTTTAGTCAGCCCAAACAACGGCGCCATGCAGACCGTGGTGGCGTAGACCCAGATAAACTCGATGCCCAACGTGAGCCAGCCGATCTCTTGTAGTGAGATTTCGGGTAGGGGATAGACATACATCGAAACAAACAGGCACACGGCGCAATAAAAGAGCGTGGGTAAGACGATCTTCTTTAACCGCGCAAACGATTTACGAGTGAGGCCCTGCGCGGATGAACCGTTTTGGAGGGCGCGTACCGCCGAGGGAATAAGGAAGTAGCCCGAGATCATAAAGAAGACCTCGTTGGCCCAACAGCCCAGCAGGTTGATGAAGCCGAGCGCGCCGGAGTAAGGGAAGACGGCGAGCGGCGCGTATTCCGGTAGACCGGTGCAGACGGCCTGGAAGGTCCACTGAAACGTGTGAAATATGGCAATCCCGGCGACCGCGACTAAGCGCAGCGCTTCGATGGAGGTATTTCTGCTTGCTTTGCTGCTCATCCGACTATTTTCCAGCGCGCGCATTGTATGAACCAAAGTGCGATGTAATCATTTTTAGAGTTTGCTTGGGCCCCTTGTTCCATACGTTATACAGGCCCTCGCCCACGAGGTCCTTAGCGTAAGCACAGTAGCTGATCTTTGGGTTTGCGATGCCCATATACTCGGCATAGAGCTTTTTGGCCGCGGGGGTAACGCGCGGATTGGAAAATACCAGCTCTTGCGGCATGCGTTCGAACATCCTGTGGATGGCCTGCTCGATTTCGGGATGCGCGTCGATTCCAGTGTGCTCAATCATGATGCCCATATAGGTGAAGCCGCGTGTGATTTGCGGTGTCCAGACGGCGGGGTCGGTGACGTTGAGCCGCTCAAGAATATCGACCATGTCGTTCCAGCGATTAAACGGCATCAAGGGGTCACGCTTGGCCAGAGCAGCCGCCTTTTCGGGTGTTTCCTCCCGGTAGCAGTAATACGGCTTGGGCCAGTAAACGATGGCCTTTGCCTGGCAGAGCGTTTCGACAAGGAATGGATTGTCGGCCCAGCCCGCACCGGGGATTTCCTTAAACCATATATTGTTTTGCATCAGGAAGTCGCGACGATAGATTGCCGACCAAATGGACGGATGATGGGCCAGCAGGTGTGGAGCGTCGTGAATGGTGAACGGTTGCCGAGGCGGTTTAATGCGACCGCGATATGCGCAATGTAGTTTGACCTCTTGGGGGGTATCGGGGTTGCGAATGATCCAATACGGGGTCTCAATAATATCGAGCTTGTTAGGATCGCCATATTCGCGCTTGGCAAAGGCAAGCATGTCGGAGTACATTCCGGGCTCGATCCAGTCATCGGGTTCGAGGATGGCGATCCAGTCGCCCTTTGCCTCGCGAATGCCCAGATTGCAGGTTGCGCCGTAACCCTGGTTTGCCTTATCGATCACTCTGATGCGTGAGTCGCGCGCAGCGAAATCTTGCATAATGGCGAGCGAGTTGTCGGTGGATCCATCGTTGATGGCGAGGATTTCCAGTTCGATATTCTTTTCGTTTAATAGGCTGCCTATAGCCTGAGAAAGATACGGCTCGGCATTGTAAGTAGGCACGATTACGGTCAGCATTCAAACACTTTCTCTAGGCGATTTGGAAGAATTATACCTAATTGCGTTTGCAACAGTTTTAGTTGCGTTTGGGTGAAGACAACGGTAAGGGTTGCTAATCATTGCATGATGATTTCTTGGAAGAGTCCTAACGGCTGTGTTACGGCTTAGCGGGTTATTCGTCCAACTTGATTTGATTGCATCGGAATAGAATTCTTTATAAGGTAATAAACGTATCGATTTTCCTGTTGATATGCAATTTGAGGAGACTGTTGTGGGGTTTGCTAATAATAGCTACTTGATTAACAAGCTCGAAGTTTGCAACTTTCGCAAGTTTGAATCAATCTCAGTTAGTTTTGAGCGCCAGCTAACGGTTTTGATTGGCGATAACGGTGTGGGAAAAAGTACTCTTATTGATGCCGCAAGCATTGCTCTTGGCACTTTATTCCAAAAGATTGAGAATGCGAAAGCGCCTGGCATTACGCCTGACGATGCCCGCGGTGCCGTTATTAAGCAAGGAGACATGTTTGACGTTCAGTCGCGGTACCCGGTGACGATAGGTGCTGACGGAATTGTTCGTGGCGAGAACGCGCACTGGTCGCGTTCGCTTAATACTGCCAAGGGCCGCACTACTATTGCTGATGCTGCGACTGTAGTGGATGCCGGCGCTCGGCTGCAAAAGCTTGTCCGCAGTGGCGAGACGGTTGTCCTTCCCATTCTTGCTCGTTATGGGACCGATCGATTGTGGACGCGGACTGAACCTAAAGACCAATCGTTGCCCAACAGGACGCGTGGGTACGAAGGTGCCCTACAGGCATCTTCGAACGATGCGCGTATGAATGCATGGTTTAAATCTCAATCCATTTGGGAGTGGCAGAATAGGCGTGACAGCGCACTGTTCTCAGCGGTTAAAAAGGCACTGGCCTCATGTTTTGATGCCGCTGCTTCTACCGTGGACGCGATGGTCGATTTTGATGCCGAACTCGGCCAACTGGTGTTTACATATAGCACTGCCGATGGTAGTTACCATCGCGATAGGATTCATTCAATGAGCGATGGATATCGTGGAACGTTGAGCCTTTTTGCTGACATCGCATATCGCATGGCGATGCTGAATCCCGCACTAGGAGATCGTGTGCTCGAGACGCCGGGCGTGGTAATGATTGACGAGATCGATCTTCATTTGCACCCTCGTTGGCAGGCACGAATTCTGGAGGACCTCGTTCGCATCTTTCCCAACGTGCAGTTTATTGTGACCACGCATTCGCCGGTCGTTGTGGCATCCGTGCCTCGTGGCAACATTCGCATCCTTGACGGCGAGAAAGCCGTAGTTCCTGTAACGGAGACGCGCGGACGTGATGCTGGAGACATTCTCAACACTGTTTTAGATGCGTCCTCGCGTCCCGAGGAAGCGGTCCAGTTGTTCGATGCATTTAATCGTGCCGTAGACGAAGGGCGCCACGCCGACGCTAGGGTAGAGCTCGAGAAACTTGAGTCATTCATTGGGGCGGATGACCCGGATGTGGTTGCAGCAAGGACAACCCTTGAACTTGAGGAGCTGCTATCGTGATTCCAATCGTAAAGGGATGCGAGCCTGCGGCACTTGCTGAGGCGAAGAGGATCATCCGCAATACTCCGGATGCAACTTTTTGTTACGAATCACTTCGAGGGGAGTCAAAGCGCAAGCTTCTTGAGGCGTTGCTTGCCGAACAGGGGCATCTTTGCGCCTACTGTATGTGCAGGATCGGTACGGATGGGCATCCGGCTACGATCGAGCATCTAATCCCTCAGCACCCTACCGACTCTGCGGCGAACGGAGAGTTGAGCCTTGCGTACCGCAATCTGGTTGCTGTCTGCGACGGTAGGGGTGGGGCGACGTGCGACAAGAGCCGAGGTAATGCACCTTTGACGGTTGACCCTACCAAGAGCCATACACTTGAAACTATTTATTACCACCGCGACGGACGCATCGATGCTACGGACGAGTCCATTCAGCACGACATACAAACAACACTTGGTCTCAATAATGCTCGTACCAACCTTTGTGCCAATCGCTTTGAGTCCATGGGGGCAATTGAAAAGGTTGTGACCAGCACATTCAGGCGTAGGGGGATTGAGAACAATCGCAGCGCTAAGAAGTCGGTTTGTCTGAAAATCCTTAAGCAATTTGAAAGCCAAACGAACATGAAGGACGAGTATTTGGGAGCCAAGCTTTTCGTGGCTAGAAAGCTTGGCTCTAAATTTGACTGAGACTAGCCTTTCGGGGTTTAGCCGTTGCTGCTCACAAATCTCTTGACGATGTTGGAATTGTTAGCGCCGGGCGATTTTAGCCGCTAATAGTCAAACTATTTTGACCAATCCCGGTCACCGAATAATGGCCACCGTGCCTCCCCGCCGCCACTACGCTGGTGGTGCCAACACGCCGGCGTTAGGAGGACCATTGAGGTGAACGAGAGACACGATGACCTACAGGAGATTATAGACGCCGCGCTCCGGGAGATGGCCGCTGTGTTTCGTCAAGAGGATTTGAGCAAAAAGAGCATCGGAAATTGAGCAGTCGCAGCATCGGAAGCGCGCACGCTTTTTGAGCGGCTAGCCCTCCTGCATGAGGGCATGGCGGACGCGGTAGGACTCGCCGCGGAACTGGACGAGCCTCCCGTGGTGGACGATGCGGTCGATCACGGCGGCGGCCATCTGGTCGTCCCCGAACACCGACCCCCACCTGCTGAACTCCAGGTTCGTGGTGATTACCACCGACTGCCTCTCGTATGCGTCCGCGAAGATCTGGAAGAGCAGCCTCGCCCCGTCCGCGTCGAGCGGGAGAAACCCGAGCTCGTCGATGACGAGCAGGCGGGCCTTGCCGATGAGCGCGGCCTCCCGGTCGAGCCTCCCGTCGTCGCGGGCGCGCCTCAGTCGCATCACGAGCGAGGACGCCGTGAAGAAGCGCGCCTCGAGCCTCCTCTCGCACGCCAGCGCGCAGAGGGCCGACGCCATGTGCGTCTTGCCGGTGCCGACGTCGCCCATGAGCACGAGGTCCTCCCTGCGCTCGACGAAGTCGAGCGCGAGCAGCGACTCGCGCCCCATGCCCTCCGGCCACGACACGGCCGACCAGTCGTAGCCGTCGAAGGTCTTGGGCGCCGGCAGCGCGCAGCGCCTGAGCAGCGTCGCGCGCTTCGAGGCCTCGCGGCTGGACCTCTCCGCCTCGAGGTAGCCCGCCAGGTACTCCACCTGTTTCGGGGTGCCCAGCCTCGACCACTCCTCCAGGACGGCGGTGGTGAGCGAGCACGACCGCCCGGCCTCCACGACCCTGCGGGCCAGCTCCTCGCTAGCGGCCATCGGCGACCGCCCCCTTCAGGAACCTCGACCTCGGCGACGGGGAGATGGCCGCCGTGGCAGCCACCTTCTCCTACCTCGCGGAGAAGAGGAGGCTCGCCTCCATCGAGACGCTGCTGAGGCTGAGCAGGCTGCCCAGGCGCGAGCCCAAGACCTTCGAGGGCTTCGACTTCTCCAGGATCCAGGGCCGGGACGCGGCCGCGCTGGGCAAGCTCCCGTCGCTGGCCGACCTCTACGCGCACCGCAACGTCGCCTTCGTCGGGCCCGGCGGCATAGGGAAGACGCACCTCGCGCAGGCCTACGGGCGCGAGTGCTGCATGCGGGGGCTCAAGACCTACTACATAAAGGCGACCGAGCTCAGGGACAGGTTCCAGAAGGCCGTCCAGCGGGGAAACACCTCGCGGGTCGTCTCCTCGCTCGTCAAGCCGTCGTGCCTCATCGTTGACGAGGTGGGAAGATGCGTCTACGACAGGCCGTGCACCGACCTGTTCTTCGATGTCGTCGACAGGCGCTACGAGAAGGAGGGGCCGAACGCGATGGTCCTCACGAGCAACATCGCCCCGAGCGGGTGGGATGAGTTCTTCACGGGCGACGACACGCTCCTCTGCGCCCTCGACAGGCTGTTCGACAAGGCGTCGGTGTTCGTGATGCGGGGCCCGAGCTACCGCGGCAGGGGGCTTGACACCTACTCGGTGGAGGCCGTCCCCCAGGCGGTGAAGGTGAGGGGGATCCAGCCCGAGGGGATGTAGGAATGCGATAGGAAAGTCATAGATGCGGGCGTGTTGGCTAAAATGGGTCGGCCGGGATTGGTCAATCTCGGCCGACTATATTTGTCTAAAATAATCCGACGCTAACAGAATTAATAATAGTAAGTAAATAATTGGTTCCTGGAGAGAAGTCCGTTAATCGATTTCTGATTATAATTAATCAAGCTTGCGAGCGCATTGCTTGGAATAGTTGAACCAACCTTATCAGTATTGGCACTTCTACTTGAGCAGCCAACGAAAGGATGGATTATGACCATGATTTCCCATATCGCGGTGGGCGCAAGCGGGGATGACCGTTCCAAGTAATTGCTGCAAGGCTTGCCCTCTCGGGTGGTACCCGAGCATTCCCGCCACAATCCTAGACATGTCTCCTTGTGGAGCGGTTTTGAGTGCCTATATGTGCTCGCTTTGATTGCATGGGTTATTATGCGTGCAAATCAATCGATTTTGTAGCACTCAATGTTTGCTTTAATTACCGCTTCGGCAAGTGCGAGGTGCTCTTCGTGCGAATTGTCGCTCGAACTTTGCCATCCGGCAATGTCATTTTCATTTATGCGCCTTATGACAAAAGGTCCTTTGACAAACTCCCCGGCCACCTCCATGAATTCGTCGAAACTTGTTGTTACTCCTCGGGCATCAATTAACGCAATTTTGCCTTCCAAGGTAGCTTGGCAAAATACATGGTGACCCTTTCCGTTGCATTCTTTGATTATGAATGCCTCGTATCCGAGAATCTCTTCGACTTGCATTGCAAATGCCTGGCATGACCCTTCGAGAAGACAGCCCGCTGATGTTAGGTGTTCCTCATCGTCGTCAATTTGAGCCAGGTGACCATCGTAGTCAATCTCTTTGAGATTCGCATAATTATTGTTATCGCAATAGAACCCCTTGTGTAGTTCAGTCCCATGGACAGGACGGTATCTGCTTCGGTCGGTTTTTCCGGGTTGTGCTTTTGCAGTAGACAGGTTTTTCATTGGTTCTCCGTTTGGCTGTAGTTATCTAAATATTTGTAGTTACAAGTATCTAAGTTAATTTCTCGTGGGGACATTGGTTTAGCCTGAAAAGGACTGTTTCAATCTTTGATATTAGATAAAGGGGAAATGGGGCACTCAGTGGCTAGAGGAGGGGTAACGAACGTGGAGCAAAAGTACACCAATATCTTGGTTACGGGCGGTTGTGGTTTTTGCGGTTCGGCGTTTGTCCGCTATGTTGTGAACAACGTTCCGAATGTGCGCGTCACCATCTTGGATAAGCTGACCTATGCCGCTAATCCTGACAGCATTGCTGGGCTTCCGGAGGACAGGGTTGAGCTCGTTGTAGGCGACATTTGCGATTCGGATCTGCTTGATCGATTGGTTCCCGGGCACGATGCAATTATTCACTATGCCGCGGAGTCCCATAATGACAACTCGATTGTCGATCCTAGCCCGTTTATTAAAACTAATGTCGAGGGCACATACCAACTCCTGGAAGCTGCTCGTAGACACCATGTCAGGTTTCATCACATTTCGACCGATGAGGTGTTTGGAGACCTGGTGCTTGATGATCCGCGTAGATTTACCGAGGAGTCTCCTTATCGACCGAGTAGTCCCTATTCAAGCTCCAAGGCGGCATCTGACATGCTTGTGAGAGCTTGGATTCGCACCTATGGTCTGCAGGCAACAATTTCTAATTGCTGTAATAACTATGGTCCATATCAGAACCCCGAGAAGTTCATTCCGCATTCGATTACATGCGTCCGGCGCGGGGAGCGTCCTAAATTGTACGGGGACGGTCTGAACGTACGCGATTGGATTCATGTCGATGACCACGCTCGTGCTGTTTGGCTCATTTTGACTAAAGGGAAGATCGGGGAGACCTATCTTGTCGGAGCCAATTGCGAGCGCAACAATCTCGAAGTTCTCAAATTCATTCTTAAAGCAATGGGCAAAGACGGGGACTTTATTGACTGGGTTAAGGACCGTCCCGGCCATGATCGACGGTACGCCATAGACGCTAGCAAGCTTCGTCGCGAGCTTGGTTGGGCGCCGATCCATGGTGACTTTGCAGCAGAGATTTCGCGATTGTGCCATAGCAACATGCTTTTAACCTGATTAGCCTTTCGGGGTTAAGCTGCTGCTGCTCACGAATCTCTCGACGATGGGGGCGCGCTTCTTGGCATAGAGTGTAAGCAACCGTATGAAAGGGGACAGACATGGGCAATCGAAAAGCTATGTTTGCTTCGGTGTTTATCGTGCTTCTGTTGGGAATTTGTCTCGTTCCCGCATTTGCTGAAGACAACGTGGCTACCGGCCAAGATACAAATGCCTCCATGGCTGCAGACCAGTTGAACGATTCCGAGCTCGTTACCAACGAAGCTATGTCCGTGGACAGTACGTCCGATTCGAATACACCAGATTCGTCTGATGCTGTGAAGCCGGAAAAGCCCAAGTCTGTCTATGATTTTGCTTCCGAGCACGTCGATGACCTTGCGGATGGGTTGTACACTTTTGGCTCTTCGGTTGACGGCAATTTTGTACTTGATGTTCCTGGTGGTACGGCCTCTGCTGGCAGAAAGCTGCAGCTGTACAGTGGGAACAAGACGAATGCTCAGGTCTGGCGAGTGTCTCACGATCAGAATGGCTTTGTTGTCATTGCGTCTGTCAAGGGTTGCACGCTTGATGTCCCCGGCGGCAGCGCGAGCAATGGAAATCCCGTTCAGCTTTGGTCCGATAACGGCACCCTTGCGCAGCGCTGGGTTGCAATTAAAGAAACCGATTGCAGCTACACCTTGATTTCGGCGTTCAACCAGTCGTTTGCCATTGACGTGGCGGGTGGAGTTGCCGCAAATGGCTCTGCCGTGCAGTTGTATGAGGCAAATGGTACGGCAGCTCAGCGATGGGTGCTAACGCCTGCCAAAACTGAGCAACAGCAACTCGATGATCGAGCGGCGGCACATCTCGCTGACCTTCCTGACGGAACGTATGCTATGTTGGCTTCGAACGATTCGTTTGCTCTGATCGCAGGCGGCGGATCACTGTCTTTTGATAAATTCGGATATTCAGGTATTCAAACGTTCGATGTCTCAACTACGTCGGACGGGTATCGCACCATTGCGATTCATGGTGCTGGGGCGGTTCTGGATGCGGCGGGCGGCAAAGACGCCAACGGCACGAAGCTGCAGACCTATGCCGCCAATGGAACCAAGGCCCAAAAGTGGATCATCGAGAAAGACGGCGAGCGCTATCGGATTGTGTCGGGCTTGAACGGACAAAAGGTCGCCGACGTCCCTGGTGGCTCTATAGCATCTGGTGCCGGACTTCAGCTGTATAGTGCAAATGGAACGGCTGCCCAATCCTTCAACTTTGTGGATCCGACGGCTGTGCGTTCCGAGCTCGATAAGCTCGCTTCCGATAACCGAGAAGTTGTCAAAGACGGGGACTATGCGATAACTGCCGGTCCGGATTTGTCTCGAATGATTCTCGATGTTGTCGGAGGCTCTGCTTCTAGCGGTGCAAACGTGCAGATCTATCAATCGAATACGACCGCCGCTCAGCGTTGGCGTGTTTCGCATGACGATGACGGCTATCTCACGATAACGAATGTAAAGTCTGGCAAAGTACTTGATGTTTCTGCGGGTTCAACTTCTCTTGGAACGAACGTCCAACAGTACGCGGCTTGTGGCGATGCGAACTATGCACAAAAGTGGATTGCGGTACCGAATGGCGATGGAAGTGTTCGACTTCTTTCTGCTGTTTGGCAACAGCGCACGCTTGACGTTGCCGGTGGCTCTCTGAACTCTCAGACAAACGTGCAGCTCTATGCTTCGAATGGAACTGCCGCGCAGCGCTTCACTTTTATTGCCGCAAACCCTGCGTCAGTTGACCCATGCGATGACATTTTGAAAGACAAGGGTTGGTGCGTTATTTCGCCCTTTTCAAATGGCTCTGTTGCCTTTGACGTTGCCGGTGGATCATTGAAGAACGGGGGCAACGTTCAGACATATTCCTGCAACGGCACGCTGTCCCAGCTATTTAAGGCTGAGTATCGAGACGGTTACTATGTTCTGCGTAATGCTGGTTCCGGTAAGGTGCTCGATGTTGCAGCGGGCGACGTTGTTCCGGGGACGAATGTCCAGCAGTGGGATGAAAGCTCCAACGACAATCAGCTCTTTAGCGTCGTTGCCAATGAAGACGGAAGCTATTCGTTTATCAATAAGGGCACAGGGCTCATGCTCACGGTATCCGGTTCAAATCTAGTTGCTGCTACGGCGGGAGATTCCGTTCAGACGTCGTTTGTTTTTGCCGAGCAAGAAGACCTGCTGAGCGAAGGCCTTTATGAAATCTATCCGTCTGCAAATTCCTCCTATGTGCTTGATGTCGCGGGTGCATCTGTTGACTCCGGCGCTAACGTTCAGCTCTATGCCAGTAATGGTTCCTTCGCCCAGAAATGGCTGCTTAAAAAGGTGGATGGAACGAAGAATACCTATACGTTTGAATCCGTTTGCTCAACTAACAGGCTCGCTGTTTCCGGTACCAATGTTTGCACGACGGCACCGGCAGATGTGAAGGCGCAGCAATGGGTGGCGCGAATCGATAGCAATGGTATTGAGTTTGTGTCTGCGGATGACCAAGACCTTTCGCTTGATGTGAAGGGCGGTAATTTTGCATCGACTTCCAACGTTCAAGTCCACTCCTCCAATGGTTCCGCTGCGCAGAGATTCCGCCTGCGCGCTACTTCGGCAACCATCGACAATGGTACGTACTTCATCCGAATGGCTTCTCACGCGGGTTCGGTCTTAGATGTTTCTGGCGGATCGTACTCGGACGGTGCAAACGTTCAGATTTGGCAGAACAACGATTCGGGTGCTCAAAAATGGAACTTCTCTCGTAACGGTGATGGCTCATACAACATCGTAAATGCCGCCAGTGGCAAGGCTCTTGACGTAAAAGATGGGGCTGCATCTTCTGGCACCAATATTCAACAGTGGTCTAGGAACGGAAGTGCTGCTCAGCGTTGGTATGTCGATTATGTACCCGGTGGATTTAAGCTGTCTTCCGCTCTGAATGGAACGTTCGTTATCGATGTTTCTAGAGGCAACAGCGTAAACGGGACGAACGTTGCTCTGCATGCAAGTAACGATTCGGGGGCGCAGCGGTTTATCTTCGGAGCTACTGCGTACGTGCAGCCGCTGCCTGCCGATCAGCAGGCAATGTATAACCGTGCACAGTGGTATAACAGCAACACGGAATGGCTTATTTTGACTGATACCGTTGGATGCCGTACGGGTATTTTTAGGGGCTCTCGTGGTAATTGGAGGCTCTGGTCCTTCTGGCAGTGTGCTCCAGGCAAAAATGGGTCGCCAACGGTGTTGGGTGAGTTCTCTGTTTACGGAAAGGGTATTTCGTTTGGACACGGATATACCTGCTGGTACTACACGCAGTTTTATGGAGACTATTTATTCCATTCGCAGCCTTGTTATACGGGAACGTTTAATGTGAAGGATCCCACAATGGGGCATCGCGCTTCGGCAGGTTGCATCAGGCTTACAACTGATCACGCTAAATGGATTTACGACAACATTCCCTATGGAACCAAAGTGGTCAATTACTAATCCTTGTCATGGGGCGGCTCGCAGTTTGTGAGCCGCCTTTTTTGCTCAAATGGTTGCATGCCGCGCTGAACAGCGATTAAATGAACCAAACATGTAAACATTTTCATTGCAGACAATATCGCATGCTTCGATAATAGGGATATGTGTTTGCCTGAGGTTTCAATGCGTTGTGGTTGTTGGTGTTGGCAAGATCGTCTGGGGGATGTTATGCGTCATAAAAAACGCGTTTGCGCTCTATTACGAGTTGGATTTTTGCTGGGGTTGCTTCTGGCTTTACCCCTCGTTCTCAAATCAGGCTCGACTGCTTTTGCTGAAGAATCTTTCGCTAGTCCTGTCGTTGAAGAATCTGAACAAACAAAGGACGGGATTAATTCCGAGCAGATTCAGTCTTCGGACGATTTAGTTCAAGACACCAACGCGAAAGAAAGCGACACTGGTGAAGAATCTGACCCTTCTACCACAGCTTCTGATCCATCTAAGTATGCGACCCTTGACGCGGGTACATATTTTCTTACCTCGACTTTGTCGGGGCATCGAGTGCTCGATGTTACGAGCGGTTCGGTGAGTGTCGGCGCTGCGATACAGTTATATGGGAGAAATGAGACGGCTGCACAGCAGTTTGTCCTTGTTGATCTTGGCAGCCGTCAATACGCTTTTAAAAACATTAAGTCGGGGTTGTACCTTTGCTACCCAAACGATGCCTCTCGTTTCTCGGACCATCCGCGTCTTACGCAGAATGTTGGCTATGATGGCGCTTGGGGCTTTGCATGGCATGCTCGACAGGTTGGCGGCGGATATGTCTTTTCGCCTGTCATCGATGATGATTTTGCCATCGATATCGCTGGCGCCAGCGATTCCAACGGAACAGAAATCCGTCTCTACCAATCCAATGAATCCGTTGCTCAGACGTTTACGCTCGAGAAGTCCAAGGCTGCCATCCTCGCCGAGCTTGCTGCCGCCCACGCCTCCGACCTCGCTGACGGCACCTACTATATTCGCTCGACAAAGAGTTCCTGGCAGTCGCTTGATGTTGCGGGTGGATCTAGGTCATCGGGTGCGAATGTCCAAATATATGCTCTCAACGCTACAGCTGCACAAACGTGGACCGTTTCTCATGACCAAAATGGGTTTGTCACATTAACCAACAGTGGTTCCGGTCTTGTTCTTGATGTTTCTGGTGGAAGCGCTCAATCTGGAACGAATGTTCAGCAATACGCGTCAAACGGTTCTGCGGCGCAAAAATGGATTGCCGTTAAGGATGGGGACTCCATCAAGCTGGCGTCTGCGCTTGATCCGTCAATCTGCCTTGATATCGCCGGCGGTAATACAAGTAACGGCACGAACGTGCGAACTTGGTCGGATAATGGCACGATTGCTCAACGTTGGACATTTTTCAATTTAGACGTTCAGCGCGAACACCTGGATGCACTTGCCCAGCAAAATGCTGGCAATATTGCTGATGGGCGCTATGTCTTGGCGCTTGGCGTCGGAGGAGCTAGGGTTCTGGACGTGAACGGTGGCTCTAAAGCCAACGGCGGCAATGTTCAGTCGTATGTGTCGAATATGACAGCGGCTCAACAGTGGGACATTTCGCATGATGAACTCGGCTATTTGATTATCAAAAATGTTTCCTCTGGCAAGGTGCTTGATATTGCAGGTGGTTCTTGTACGTTGGGGACTAATATTCAACAGTATTCATCCAATGGATCACGTGCCCAGCGGTGGATCGCCGTTCCCTCGGTGCCTGGTGGCTCTTTCCGGTTGCAGTCCGCGGTCCTGCCCGATCTTGTTCTAGATGTTGCGGGAGCATCATCTTCGAATGGTGCCAATGTTCAAACGTATACGAGTAACGGTACTGTCGCCCAGCGCGTTCGTTTTGTATCGGCCGCTCCCGATGTGGCCCCGTCCGACGATCTTGGTTTGGACGGCTGGTTCACTATTTCGCTGTCATCGGATTCATCTCGTGTGTTTGATATCTCTGGAGGGTCCTCTTCTAACGGGGCAAACGTCCAGACTTATGCTGCTAACGGCACGTTTGCTCAGGTCTTTAAATTTGTATATGTGAATGGCTACTATCGAATCGTGAATGCCCAGTCTGGTAAGGCTCTCGATGTTGATGGCGGCAATGTGTGCCCTGGAACAAATGTCCATCAATGGAGCGGTGACCGCAATAACGCAAACCAGCTATTTTCCATTGCTCGTAACGATGACGGTTCTTATGCGGCAACGAATAAAGCAACCGGATTGGTCCTAAGTGTCGCCAACTCTAATGTGTACGGAGACATTCCGTCTGATTCCGCGTCGCAGCGTCTTGCCTTTACAAAGTTGACTTCACTTTTGTCCGAGGGCTTCTTTACCATTTCGAGCTCTGCTTCCTCCTCTGCGGTTTTGGACGTTGCGGGCGGCTCGGCCAGTGATGGTGCTAACGTTCAGCTCTATGGAAGCAACAAGTCGATTGCTCAGAAGTGGAAAGTCGCCAAGGTCGCCGACCGAGATAATACGTATACCGTTGAAACCCTGGTGTCTGGCAAGGTCTTAACGGCAGATGAAGATGGCAACGTCTGCGTCCGATCTTTTGATAATAGCGATGCTCAACTTTGGACCGCTCAGATTGACAAGGGCGGTGTCAACTTCGTTAACGTTGCAACCGACAAGGTCCTCGATGCCGTAGGTGGCTCAACAAGCAACGGAACTAATATTAGGATGTATGATTCTAACGGCACAGCGGCTCAGTCTTTTAAACTGTCTGCCTGCTCGTTAGTTGACTCGGGTACCTATACCATTGCTGCTTCTTCTAACCGCTCCAAGGTGTTGGATGTGGCGAGCGGTTCTCGTTCCAACGGTGCCAACGTTCAGCTTTGGTCCTCCAATGGTTCTGGCGCTCAAAAATGGAACGTCAGCGTTAACTCGGATGGAACCGTTTCGATTCAAAACTGCCGAAGCAAAAAATATCTCGATGTCCTGAATGCTCAGGGTGCTTCGGGCGCTAACGTTCAGCAGTGGCAGGGGAATGGAAGCTCCGCTCAGCGCTGGCGTGTTGACTACGTAGGCGGCGGCTCCTTTGTCATTCGTTCTGCGCTTAACGACTCGCTCGTTTTGGACGTGAACGGAGGCGCGCTTAATGATGGAGCCAATATCCAGATTTACGCTGCTAATGGCTCCGACGCGCAGGGATTCTACTTTGCCCAGACGAGCTATACGCCCGAGGCAGTAGATCTGGCTGTCCCAGTTTACAATCAGTACTCCGTTGGTCTCCCCAACGGCTGTGAATCGGCGGCTCTGACCAACGTCCTTAACTATTACGGTTTTGGCGTTGGTCCGTGCGAGATGGCCGATCGATGGATCCCCCGTAGCTCCTGGGACTTTGTCTGGTGCTTCTGGGGAGACCCCCACAGCTATAACAACGGTAACGAGATCTGCGCTCCTGGACTCAATAGGGCTGCCAATAATTTCCTAGCAAGTAGGGGGAGCAACCTGCGCTCGTACGATGTATCGGGAACCTCTCTGTATGACCTCTGTAATTACCTTGATGATGGACATCCGGTTATTATTTGGACTACCGTTCATCAGGGTAACGCTGGAAATATTTATGCTCGTCAGGGTGGATATTTTGCCTGCGCTAACTCTCATACGGTTGTTTTGAAGGGCTATAACCCTCAAACAAATAAGGTCATGATTTCCGACACCATCGATGGCTATACCACTTACGATCGAGATTGGATTGCCTGGGTCTACCAGCAACGAGGTGTTCAGGCAGTCGTAATTAAGTAACCAGATGCATCATTCTTGCGGCTCGTATCAACTATTATAGATTCAGTGCTAATTTGAAACTGGGGTCTGATATGAGCCGCAGTCGAAATGCCCGTAGCCTAGCTATTATTATCGTAGTTGCTTTGGTTCGGGCCTTTTTGGTTCCGCTGTCAGAGTGTCTCCGTTATTTGCCGAAGAAGTGTTCACGAACGGGTCTGATGCTAACCGAGTAATCGAATTGGGTGCCGCTGATGGCGGCGATGGTAGTTTCGCTCCGAATAGCTCGACTGTCCTGTCTGGTGAAGGACAATTACAAGACTCATCGACGCCTGCTGCCGAATCGACCGGCGCGACGTCTCATTATGTCGAGAGCATTGAGGACTTATCCGTTAAAAACAAGGGGACGTTTTCTGACGGTGTGACTTATGTTTTTGCTTGCAACAATGCATCGCGCAAGGTGTGGGATGTTGCGGGGGGGGGGGATCTTTCTTAAATGGCGCTAATGTCCAGATGTGAAGCTCGAATATGACTAAAGCGCAGCGCTGGTTAGTGCATGAGGATGAGGACGAGTTTTTAACTCTGCTAATGGAGCTAATGTCCAGTAATATAAGGCTAATCAGACCCCCGCACAGCTGTTTTTTGCGCTCGACTGTAATCCGGTCGTTGACTCTTTAGGACAGAACGTCGCAGACGGTGTTTATTGTCTTGAATCTGCCGGTTTAGCGCTCGATGTGAAAGGCGCTTCTGCTGAGTCTGGTGCGGCTCTTCAGTCGTACGCAAAGAACGGTATCGTCGCGCTGGCACTCCGTCTTTCATATGACAATGCATCCGGTTACTACACGATCGCTTCGCTTGTTTCGGGCAAGTATGTTGGTACGAGGTATATCGAGCCCTACTCTACCGCGCCTGGTGGCGCCGTCGTTTGGTCGGGCTTTTTGCTGCAGTGCCTCTATGCCACCGACATGGATATGGGTATCTACAACCCCTATAACCATCGTTGGCTTGCATGGCAGACATACAATTCTATGAATTGGTACAATAGCGGTACATTTTTGCCGGTAAGTGTTAACAGCATGCAGCGAGGTGACGTTATCTATTATCGTGGTCATATCGCCATCTATCTGGGGGATGGGCGCATGATTGACTCCTGGCCTCGTCAGGGTGTCGGCGTCCATGGTGTTTACGAGCGCGGCAATCCCATTGGTGCTGCACGCCCGTTCGTATAATTCATTTTATCAATCGAGGTTTATAAGACATGAAAAAAAACAGTGCTGTTCGCGTCGTTTGCGCCCGTATGCTTCGCGGTCGCTGCCTTGTGCTCTCCCGTTCAGGCGTACTCTATTGAGCAGGCTTCCCCGAATGATGAGGCCTTTATTTCTTCGGTAGTTTCTTCTGACGGTGATTCGATTGAAGCCGACGGGGCTTCTGGAAAAGATTCTTTGGATTCCACGAAGGACGCTGGTGATATCACTCCGGGCGATGTGCAGGCTCCCGCTGTAGGCGACGATGAGGCTGGCGCTTCTTCTCCTGTTCCAGATGTTCCTGTTGAGCCTTCCGGCCTGCCTTCGAATCCAAAGATTTCTGACCTTCCTGCAGCGACTATCAATGAGGGCGTCTATGAGATCTCTAACGCCGGCTCTAATAGGGTCCTAGATGTCTCGGGCGGCTCATGCGATAACCGCGCCAATGTCCAGCGGTATGGTCAAAACGGTACGCCCGCCCAGCGCTGGAGAATCGAAAAGTTTAATGGGCATTATTTGCTCGTAAATGTCGCGAGTGGCAAGGCGCTCGACGTGTCCGGCGGTAACGGCGCAAATGGTACGAATGTCCAGCAATATGTCCTCAATCACACGAATGCGCAGCTTTGGGACTTTGTTGCCCGTCAAGATGGCGGCTATTTTATTAAGTCCTGCCTTGGCGACTCTGTGCTCGATATTTCTGGCGGCAGCGTTGCCAATGGGGGAAACGCACAAGTTTATAGCTGGAACGCTACGAATGCACAGGTTTGGAATCTCGTTAAGATCGCTCGGACTATCGATGACGGCTTATATCGACTTGGCTCCATGCTCAACGACGGTCAAGTTGTCGATGTCGCCGGAGGCTCTTTGAGCGATTCGGCGCAAACTCAGCTTTATGGTTCCAATGATACGCTTGCCCAGTATTGGACGTTTACGTATAACAAATCGACGGGATATTATACGGTTCGCTCTGCGGTATCGGGTAAGGTTCTTGATTGCCGCGGCGGTGGCGTTTCGAATGGAACCGCGGTGCAGCAGTATGCCGAAAACGGTACAACTGCCCAATGGTGGCGCGTCGTTATGAATGCCGACGGCAGCGTGTCTCTTGTTTCCGCCAAAAGCGGTTTGGCCCTTGATGTGTCAGGGGCTAATTCTGCCAACGGAACTAAGCTGCAGCTCTATTCACAAAATGGAACGCTCGCGCAAAAGTGGACGCTTTCGGTTCCGACGGTATTTGTGCGTGACGGGCTGTACGAGATCTACTCTCGCGTGGACGGTAACCGTCTGATTGATGTCTCTGGTGGATCGAAGGCGGACGACGCTAAATTACAGGTATGGAATCGTAACGGCACGTTGGCACAGAAATGGTCGGTTAGTGTTTGCGACGATGGGTCGGTTCTTATCAAAGGCACAAATTCGGGCAAGTACCTTTCACAAATTGACGACAAGCTGATGAGTGTTAAGGGGGCGGCGGAAGGTTCCCACTGGATTCCGCGGGTGTTTCCAATGGGCGGTCTTGTTCTTGTGAACGCAGCCTCGGGCGCTGTGATTGACTTGACCGGCGCCAATGCCGCTGCAGGCACCGCGATTCAGATGTACGCCAATAATTTTACGGCAGCTCAGGCATGGCGTTTCGTTGCGGCTTCGCTTATTGACGATGGCTATTACGTTGTGGTGAACCAATCGAGCGGTAATCGTGTTCTGGATGTTGCCGGCGGATCCAGCAGTGTCGGAGCTCGAGTGCAGCTGTATACCGCTAATGGAACGAACGCGCAAAAGTGGTATGTCCGTTCTTTGGGAAACGGTGCCTACAGTCTGACTGCCTTTGTATCTGGGAAGGCGCTCGACGTGCCGAGCGCTAACGCATCTAATGGCGCTTCTGTTCAGCAATGGGACTGGAATGGTTCTGGTGCACAAAAGCGGCTGCTTCGCCTTGCCGATGGCGGTGGCATCGCAATTTATTCGATGCTTGCTGACGGTTCTTTTGCTTTGATGGACAGCGATAACGGTCTTGTTCTTGGCAATGGTGGTAGCGACTCATGGCGCTTTGATACTACGATTGTTTCTGAGCAACCTTACGCTTACGCTAACGGTGCGCAACGGAGACTCGTCGACATTGCTTACTCCACTCCTTCTCCTGGATTTAACCTCTGTTCTGAGTGGATATCGCGCGTGTTTAACGCGGCGGGTTACGGTTATGCAAATGGCGATGCCTGCGACATGTTTTGGTCTTATTGCCATGACAGCAACCGCGCTAATTTGAAAGTTGGTATGATTATTGCTGTCCCGTCTCACTCCAATACGTGGGCAGGGTCCATCTGGGGCCATATTGCAATTTATATTGGAGATGGCAAAGTAATTGAGAACATTGGTCGTGTTAACGTCCGTGGGCTTGATGACTGGGTCGATTATTATGGGACAACGTATACGCCGCTTTGGGGTTGGTACCGTAATATCGCCCTTTGTTAGATTAGGTTTTGGCTGATGGTTATGCGCAAGAATACTCGTCTTGTATCATCTCTGTTAGTTGCCCTCGGTCTGCTTTGCGGACTGGGGGCAACTCCTGTTTTTGCTGATGATGCCCCGCTTCCTGTCGACGCTTCCTTGGAGGAGCGTTTAGCTTATGGCGAGGCGCATCCCGATGATGACCTTGGTACCTATACTGCCGGTAGCTCGATGGAGAGGGAGCCGCTTGCCGCGGCACTCGATGCTCGTGCGGGAAATGGCTCCCCGTATTGGGGCGGCTCCAACGCTTCTAAAACGTTCTATAACGGTTACGACGAGGTGTTCGCATCGCCCGCCCTTAAGGTCATCGATGTTTCGGAATGGCAGGGGACGATTGATTGGAATAAGGTCAAGAACTCAGGTGTGGATGCTGTCATTTTACGTTTTGCGCATTCGACGAGTCACTTTGACAAGCAATTTGAGCGCAACCTGAGCGAGATCCGTCGTCTGGGAATTCCGTTTGGCCTGTACATCTTTAGTACCGCCCAGAATTCGAATGACGCCACAAGTGAAGCGTACTTTACCCAGCAAATCGTGAGCAAATATGGCCTATACGATCTGTCGCTGCCGATTTTCTATGACCTTGAGGCGTTCTACGACAGCAACGGTAATCCGATGTCTCCAAATAGCGCTTCGGCATACGAGGGCATTGTGAATGCGTATTTTAATACGCTTTCTGGTTTTGGGATTAATAACGTTTCTATTTATTCCGGCCGATGGTTTACGGATACCTATTTAAAGGCCGCAAGCGTGCGTCCCCGTGTGTCTTGGATTGCAGAATACGGCCCTAAACTCAAAACTTCATTTAGTTGCGCCGGTCAGTATGGATGGCAGTACACGTCTTCTGAGCGCCTTGACGGTATTACCGCCAACACGGTCGATATGAGCGCTTTTTCCTCAGCAGATTTTGTCAATGTGCTCAACCTGCCTGATTTTGCTCTTGCTGATGGAACTTACTACATCGATTCGATTGCAAAAGATTCCTCGAGCGTTACCGTCGCCGAAGATGAAAGTCTTTCTTTATATGGTGCCCAGGGAATGGCTAATCAGCGTTTCATCCTTGAGTTAGCTGGCTCGGGGGCATATCGAATCAAGAATGAAGCAACTGGGCGGTATCTCTCTGTGGTGGATGGTAACGCTCAAAGTGGTTCGACGGTTGTTCAGGCGGCATATGCCCAGGACGAACATCAGCTGTGGCACGTTCGTACTGCCGATAATGGGTTCTATATCCAGTCCGCTTTGGGCAATTGGGTGCTCGATGTGAGTGGTGGTAGCACGGCAGATGGCACTTCGGTCCGCATCTGGGCTCCGAATAAGTCTGCCGCGCAGCGTTTTACGTTCGCTTCCGCTTCAACCATAAAAACTGATACTGCTTTTGCCATAAAGAGCGTTCTCGATCCGCAGCTTGTCATGGATATCTACGGTGGGTCATCTGATAATCGAGCACGGCTTCAGATCTATAACGCCAATAATAGTCAGGCTCAGATGTTCACGTTTAAGCAAGTTGGGAACGGCCTGTACGAAATCGTAAACGTTAACTCTGGTAAGCCCTTTGAGGCGCAAGGCGGATCTGTCTCCAACGGTGGGGCAATCTCTCAGTATTCATCCAACGGCACCTGCGCGCAGCATTGGTCCATCATTGATTGCGGCAATGGCGAATACTCGTTCATTAATTCGAAATCCGGTAAAGCTATTGACGTTCCGGGCGGTAACGGCGTGAGTGGGTCCGCGCTTCAGATTTATACTTATAACGCATCTGATGCGCAGAAATGGACGCTTGCGCCGGCGCGTACCGTTCGCCAGGAGCTGGATGATCTCGCCGCCTCGAGCAAGGGTCTTGTAAAAGAGGGCGTTGAATATGCTATCGGCTCTGTTTCTGAGCGTCATGTGTTCGATATTGCTGACGGATCTACGAATTCCGGAGCCAATCTTCAGCTGTACACATCTAACGCAACTAAGGCCCAGCGTTGGATGTTTTCCTATGATGAAAATGGTTATGCGACCATTACGAATGTGAAATCGGGGAAAGTCCTAGATGTTTCTGGCGGCAGCAAAAAAGCTGGTGCCAATGTTCAGCAGTATGCGCCCAATGGCTCTTGGGCTCAGAAATGGATCCTTGTCGATTGTGGTGACGGCTCAGTCAAAATTTGCTCTGCGATTAGGGCAGGCTTTGTTTTGGATCTAGCTGGCGGCTCCACTGCAAATGGCGCGAATGTCCAGGTTTATGACGACAACGGCACTGCTGCGCAGCGATTCCGACTGTATACCGCCGGAGAAGTTTCTAAGGTTCAAACATTTGATTCTCAGTCTGCTGTTGTAATGTCTTCCGATGGTCGCGTTTTTGACGTGACCGGTGGCAGTATGGATAGCGGAGCAGCCCTTCAACTCTATAGCGCTAATGGGACCATTGCGCAGTCGTTTGGCTTCGAATTTGATACTGAGGCAGGTCTTTATGCAATTAAGTCTGCGAAATCCTATCGCTACCTATATGCTCAGGACGGGGACATTGTTCCTGGGGCCGCGGTTAAGCAGGGCAACTTGTCGCCCTCGACGCCGATTTATAATTGGGCCATTGAAGATGCAGGTAACGGGCTGTATCGTATCGTTAACGCTGCAACTGGCGGTGTTTTGGGTGTAGGCGCTTCTGGCAAGCTCATTACGGTATTCAGGGGTGACGTGCGTGAGCTATCAGTTGCCTTTACGCCATCTGGCTTTAAATGTTTGCGCTCCGAACAGGATGCTGACGCCGCGGTTCATATGTCTGATTTGCCAGATGGGGAGTATGTCGTCAGCTCGAGCATGAACTATTCCTTTGTTTTGGATGTTTCTGGTGGGTCGAAAGAAAACAGCGCCAACATCCAGCTGTATACGTCGAATATGAGCAACGCTCAGCGCTGGACCGTTTCCCATGACGAAAAGGGCTATGTTACGTTCACGAACGTTGGCTCCAATAAGGTGATTGATGTCGCTGGTGGAAACGCTTCCTCTGGAACTAATATTGCTCAGTATGTCTCCAATGGCACATATGCCCAAAAGTGGATTGTTGCAAAGCGGTCTGATGGCTCGTATCTTATCGAGAGTGCTCTTAGGCCTGGATTCTATCTTGGATCTAGGGGAGGAAAAGCGTCTAATGGCGCGAATGTGGAGCTAAGCTCAAATCAAGACAATTCGCGCTTTGTGTTGCTCAGTACGACTCCTTCTGTTGCCAAATGCGATGACATTCTTCCGGAAGGGTATTTTACGTTGAGCCCTGCCTGTAGTTCCTCCGGTAAGGTCACTGATATTGCAGGTGGTTCAAGCTCTAATGGTGCTAATGTGCAACTTTATAACGATAACGGCACGCTCGCCCAGTTGTTTAGTTTTGAATACCACGACGGATATTATGTAATCCGTAACGTCAAGTCTCAAAAGGTGCTTGATGTTGCTGGCGGCGAGCTTATTCCAGGTGCTAATGTACAGCAGTGGGACGGCGACTCGACTAATGTAAATCAGTTGTTTGCAGCTATTGATAACAGTGACGGGACCTTTTCTTTCGTTAATAAGGCAACTGGTCTTGTCCTCAACGTTGCCAACGGCTCCGATTCCGCTCATGCGAATATTAACGTATCTCTATCTAATGGCACTGCCGCTCAGAAGTTTTCGCTTCATCAAGTTACCGAGTTTTTGAGTGAGGGCGCGACTTCTTTTGAGTCGACTACTGCTTCGAAAGTCTTGGATGTTGTCGGTGGGTCCATGGAAGATGGCGCTGCCATCCAACTATATACACCAAACGATACGCTTGCTCAAAAATGGTATGTGAGCAAAGTGCCTGGGTTGGACAATACGTACGAGATTGAGTGTATCGGTTCTGCGAAGGTGCTCTCTCTTACTGATGAGGGGAAGCTTGTTCAACTGACAGCCAACGGTACTGATTCCCAGCGATGGCATAGTGCGTTGTCTGGCGGAAAGATTGCGTTGCAGAATGCAGCCACAGGTCAGTACCTCTGTGTTTCGGGTTCCTCTTCGACATTGGGCATGGTTGATTCTCTTGAATTGCCCGGTGTTCGTTTTAATGCAAAGAGCGTGGGGGTTCTCTCTGAGGGGTCATTTACCATTCAGCTTATGTCGAATCGGTCGCAGGTGTTCGATGTTTCTGGTGGCTCAACGAACGCTGGTTCATCGGTAGGGTTTTATAGTTCGAATGGAACGGCGGCTCAGATCTGGGACGTTCGTAAAAATTCTGACGGCACATATGAGATTTCGAGCGCTAAATCTTGCAAGCCGTTAGACATTAGAGACGCCAATCAAGTTGCTGGCAATGGGGTACAAATTTGGACGCGAAACGAGAGTACTGCCCAAAAATGGAAATTGGTATACAACAGGGGAGAGGGCTATGCCATTCAGTCGACTGGTGGCCTTGTTCTTGCTTCGACTAATGGCGCACTCGCGCTTTGCGAAGATAGTGGTTCTGCTAATCAGCGCTTTGCTTTTGAGAAGGCAACTTACATTCCGCCAGCACTGACTGGTGTTCAGTGGAAGGGCTGCGCGCATTATTCCTCGACTCGCTATGGCGAAGACTGGAGCGTGATTGTTATTCACATTTCGGAGTGCACTTCGCTTTCCCAGATTGATAATACATTTTGGGGTACACGCGAAGCGTCGGCTCACTATGGCGTGGCACCGGGACAAATTCACCAGTATGTTGGCCTTAACGATACGGCATGGGCGGTTGGCAACTGGGAGTGGAATAAGCGTTCGGTGTCTATTGAACATGTGGGCACCACCGCCAATCCGCCTTCGTATGCTACTCTTGACACCAGTGCGCAGCTTATGGCTGCGCTTGCCAGATCTAAAGGCTGGAGGCATTTGACGATGGGGGATAATGTCGGTATTCACAAGTGGTATTCATCGACTAGCTGTCCTGCCGGAACGGATGTCAATTGGCTTGTTGCGAAGGCAAATCAGTACTTAGGCAATTGATTTACTTGACGATAATCTTTTATATATGGTGAAACTGGTGCTTAGGATTTACGACGTATGATTCAAAAAAAAGAGAGACACGTAGAACTGTTCCAAATTTGTTCTAATGAAAGAGATGCTCTAAAGCTTGCGGGGCTTTCCTTTTTTGTCGCGCTGCTTTTGCTCATGATTGCGTGCGTGTGTGGCGGTATCTTTCCGTTTGGAAAGACGGCCATGCTTCGTGAAGATGCTATTTATCAGTACGTTGGGTTTTTCGGCTGGTTTTCGAGAGTATTAAAGGGTGAGGCCAATCTTTTCTATTCCTTTTCAAAGGGATTGGGCGGCAGCACTATCGGATTGTACGCATACTATCTTGCTTCCCCGCTGAATTTAATGATGGGTTTCTTTAAACCAGAAGATGCTCCAAAGGTTATGACCATAATTATAATAGTTAAGCTATGCTTGATGGCCTCCTCAATGGCTTGGTTCATTAAACGTAGGTTTAATGCGTGTGGTTATTCTTGTATTCTTGCTGGCGTATCGTATGGACTTGCCGCGTGTAATTTTGTTTCTGGATCTAATTTAATGTGGCTCGACGGCGCTGTAATGCTGCCAATCGTTTGTATGGCAATTCATTCAGCGTTATTGCACGAGAAGCCTTACGTTCTGTCTTTGTTGATCGCCTATGCGGTAATTGTGAATTGGTACGCCGGCTATCAGATTTGCTTGTTTTCTTTTCTGTGGACCTTATACGAATGCTCTCAAATGTCTACAGGGAAAAAGGGCTTTTTCAAGTCCACTTTAATGATAAGCCTCTATCTGATCATTGGCTTGATGATCTCTGGGTTGCTATTCGTTCCAACGGTTTTGGACTTATTGAGTACGGGATCGGCCCCTTCAACATCATCAAACGGCGGTTTTATTACCGTATCGAATTTGTATGCGCTCCTTGCAAAATGGAACATGGCCAACATGTCTATTCATCCAGATTCTTCTGGCATGGCTGGTGGGTTGTATATCAACAGTTTGCTGGTAGCAGGCTGTTTGGCCCTACCTTTTGTGTTTAAGAACAATCGTAAAGAGATCGGTATTCTTGCGTGCTTAATTGGCTTCTTGTTATTATGCGAGCTTTTCCAGCCTTTATCTTTACTCTGGACAGGTTTTTCTCGCGCAGATTCCTATAATCCTAGATTCCATTATTTGATTGTTTTTCTGTTGGGCATTATTTTCTCAATTTCTTTTGATTCAAAACAGGATAGAACACTTGCTGCTTCTTACTACTACTTCCCGTTCCTGCTCCTGTCTCTAGCGGGTTTATTCAAGCTCGGTTATATTTCAAATAAAAAGATTGTTTTATTCCAAGTGCTCGCACTTGTGATCTCTACTGCATTTATTTGGACAATGCAAAGGGGCCGCCTGGGGATTAAAGATACTAAATTGGCAAAGATACCTTCTCTATTTATATTTTTACTAGTTTGCGTTGAGCTTGTCTGTCCTATTGTGCTTTGCTTCACTGTCGATTCGACTACTCCTAAACTTAATGTTGAGACATATTCTTCTTATATCCGCTCAATTGCTAGACTCGTTGAAGATTCAAAGGCAACTATGGAAAACACTCGACTTGAACATTGCGGAATTACGTATTTGGGAAGTGCTAATCGTACGTTTCCGACGGGCGAGTCGATGGCATTAGGAATTAACGGTGCCGATCATTATTCATCTGCTGGCAGACAATCTCAGAAGGACTTATTGGGTTCTTTGGGTTATTGTGGAAGTGCCGGTACAAGAGGTATTGTCTATTACAATTCATCGCTTCCAGTTTCTGATCTTTGCCTCGGAGTCGGAGGTTTGATTGTCTCGGACGATGCCCAGTATGTTTATAGCTCGACTATAATTTCTTCGAATAGCTCACCTTATGGAAAATTGTCTCTTGTTGGTTTGAGCGGCTCCCGGTCAATTGCCTATCTGATGAATAGCGATCCCTCGCAAATTAGTTACACTACTTGTCCTTTTGAAAATCAGGAAAAGCTTGCTAACTCGATATTTGGGGTCGATTCTTTATATCATTCGCTGCATCCTGTTGAGGACAGCTATAAATATGGCACGGGACGCGAATTATCTTATCAGGTTAAGGATGACGGCCCGTTATATGTTTTTGTTAAGTCTGAAGCCGCTTGCGACGTCTATGTAAATGGCAAGCTTGTGCAAAATGTTAACGACTGGGAGTTCAGTAGCAATATTGTTTCGTTGGGAGATTTTCATTCAGGTGAGACTGTACGGGTTTTGCTTAAGGGAGGTAATGTAGATTCCTATATGAATGGATCTGTTGACTGTCGTCAACTTGATGAGTCTAGTTTCTCTTCTTTAATCGAGTGCTCTAGTGAAAATGCCGTTATGATAGACACTTTCGATGACGGACAGATAAAAGCGCACGTTTCGGTGGATAAATCACAGTACTGCTTCTTTAGCGTTCCTTTTGAAAAGGGATGGTCGGCTTCGATCAACGGCGCTCCTGTAAACATTAAAGAGTTATATGGAATGATGGCATTGCCTCTTTCATCTGGTGATAATGAAATTGTCCTAACCTACAAGCCCGTTGGTATCATCCCTGGAATTGTAACTTCGGTGCTCGGATTGGTTGTCTTGGGCGTAGTTATTATTTATGTAAAGAAACATTAGTGAAATTGGAAGCGAAAGATAACAAATGAAGTTTTCTCATAAAGATGTAGTTTCTGCGATTAAGTATCTACTGGTTGGTGGATCTACGGCTCTTTTGGAGCTGGTAGTTTTTTATCTCTTATCTGGCTTTCTTTCGCTCGCGGTTGCTAATGTCGCAGCTGTTTCCATTTCTACTTTTTTCAATTTTGTTTTAAACAAAATTTGGGCATTTGAAAGTAGGGAATGGTCGACTAGGTCCGTTGTTTTATATCTTCTGCTGTTTGCATTTAATACCACTTTTTCATCGGTGTTTATTTCGGGTATGGCGACTTTAAACATGATGCCAGTAATTGCAAAGGTGCTTTCAATGTGCTGTATAGTGTGTTGGAACTTTATTCTCTATCGGAATGTTGTATTTAAGTAGCGTGGTTGGTCTATGAGATTAAAAGCTAGTTTTATTGTTCCCGCATTTAATGAGGCTGCAAATATTCTGCCTTTTTATGAGGAGTTTTCACGAGTCTTTGATGCTTCTGAATTCGATTATGAGCTTCTATTTATTGATGATGGCAGCACGGATGGAACTCGAGATGAACTGAAGAAGCTGGCTCGCGAAAAACCGCACGTGCTAGCAATATCGTTTTCTCGTAACTTTGGAAAAGAGGCAGCAATTTGGGCCGGTTTAAATAATGCGACAGGTGATTTTGTCGGCATTATTGACGCTGATCTCCAGCAACAGCCCGCTGATGCGTTGAATATGCTTAAACTTTTAGACGCAGATGACGAATGCGATATTGTTACAGCATATCAAAGTGCCAGACACGAGAATCCTATCATTGTTATGTTTAAGAGCCTTTTTTATAAATTGATGGATAAACTGATGGATACGACGGTTCCTTCAGATGCCAGTGATTTTCGTGTTTTCAGACGTGTTGTTGCAGATTCGATACTGAACGTTGGTGAGTATTACCGTTTTTCGAAGGGTATTTTTTCTTGGGTCGGGTTTCAAGAACAGTTGTATCCTTACGAGCCGTCTGAACGTCTGCATGGTTCATCAAAATGGTCTTTTGTCAAGTTGGTTAAATATGCCGTCGATGGAATTATTTCTTTTTCAACGTCACCTTTGCGCTTGGCAAGCTATGTGGGATTTACAGCCTCTTTACTGGCCCTTATATACCTTATTGTGGTGCTTGTCCAAAAGATGTGTTTCGGCATCTCTGTTCCCGGATATGCAACACTTATCGGTGTAATTCTGCTTCTTGGTGGCATTCAGCTGCTCTTCCTGGGTATTGCCGGCGAGTATATTGGGCGTATGTACATTCAAGATAAGCACCGTCCAATATATATCGAGGCAAGACGTTATGTGTCTGTCGATTAATCGGCTCGATATTCGCTATCAGTGATTTGTTTGTAATGGAGATGCTTTGATTAATTATAAGCTTGGAAATATTCTGTTCGAAGGCTCAGCCGCTTTTTCCAACTATCCAACTCTTTTGTATAGGCGTGAGAGCTCTGGCAAGGTATTTACTGATATCGAGAGTCACATTCTGCAAGGTCCAGACTGTTTTGACTTCACCACCTATTTCAACTCTTTGCCTGTTTCTAAATGGCGTATGTATACCAAAGCTGAGCGATTTTTTGTTCATCTTGAGTTTATGGGCGCTCCTTTTAGACTTCTCCCAACTTATGCTTCTGCTTTGGACTGGAGTTCTATTAAGCAGATGGATCGTGTATCTAACTATCCATCTTCTGATAACTGGCAATCGCTTGACGTTGAGCTTGTTCCGGACAGCAAAGCTGTTTTGGCTTCATTTTGCATAAAGACCGATGGGGAACTTCGGCTTAGAAATTGCTACTTCTACACCGAGGTGGAAGAGGATGATTTGAGCACTGTTGAGCTCGCCCTTGCTACAACGACTTTTAAAAAAGAAGCATATATCCTTAAAAATCTAGATTTGATTAAGGAAAATGTTCTTGGTTCGCATGAACACATCGCAGATCATTTTCGTGTTCATGTAATTGATAACGGAAGAACTCTCGATGTTGATTCTCTGAGTACTGGACTAATTACCATTCACCCTAATCCAAATGTAGGCGGCTCCGGTGGTTTTGCTCGGGGAATGATTGAGTCACTTGAACAGAATCCTAAAGCGACTCATGTTCTCCTGATGGACGATGACGTTGAGGTTCTTCCCGAGAGCTTTATCCGCACCTTCAACCTGCTTTCGCTTCTCAAGGAAGAGTATTCCAATGCTTTCTTGTCAGGTGCTATGATGAGTCTTGAAGAGCCAAATCTGCGTACGGAAGACTTGGGGTTTTTTACTGCTAAAGGAACCTTCTCTCCACTTAAGCCCGGAGGTTTTATGACCTCGCTACATGATGTTGTCGAAACCGAGATTTATAGGGCACCAACCGGGCTTTATGAGGACACTGCTCAGCAATATGCAGGCTGGTGGTATTGCGTTATACCTACCGCAACGATTGAACGTGAGGGGTTGCCCTTGCCCTTATTTGTTCGTTCGGATGATGCTGAGTATGCTCTTCGTTGTAAACCCAAGTTCATGTCCATGAATGGTATTTGCGTTTGGCATAATTCCTTTAATTTTAAGTATAGTGCTGCCGTGGAGCGTTATCAGGTAAGCCGAAATACGCTAATCAGTCAGGCGACAACTGGTGCCGCGCCTCTCTCTGATTTTCTTTATGAGATTCGTCGTGAAGTTGAGCTTGACTTGAAGAAATTTAATTACGATGAAGCTGTTCTTGCCGTAAAAGGTCTTGAAGATTTTTTGAGAGGTCCGGAGTGGATTTCTCATCCTGTTGCTGAATCTCGCTTTATGGCGGCAAATCGTGAAAGGGAACAATTGATTCCCATCGAGCAGCTCATCCCTCAGGCACTAGAATTGGGTGTCGACTTGACGCAACTGACTTTTGGCAATTTGGGTCTTGGGGGGGACAGGTCTAGGCTGCAGGCACTTAAGGATTATCTGACCATTAATGGCCACCGTTTTGTTAACGACTCCGCCAAACGTAACGGTAGAGTTGCTGTTATTGATGCTGCGGGATGGGTTTATCCCGCCGGTAAAATCAGGGATGTTGACACGCTTATTGTGGTAGATATGCCTAATAAAAAGGGCGCCATTAGACATATGGATAAGAAGCGATTCAAAGAGGTTTGGACTCGTTTTCGTAAAGCCGAGAAGGAATTCAAGCGTAACAAAGATAAAATATATGCCGAATACGCTTCGTATAAAGATGCTTTTACTTCGATTGATTTCTGGAAACAGTATTTGAAAGAGGCGTCGGAGTAGTCTTCATGTGAGTGGGTTTCAAAGCGGGGCCCACTCATTCTTTTGTATCATATGAGAAAATAGCTTTCGTACACTGTCTGTCGTTGGGATGGTTAAGCCATGGTTTGGGATATTTTATCTGATCCTGATGTTCGCTCCGCGATGAACAAGCTTGTCGACGAATGTAATGAGCAGCTATAACGGCTTTGATTAAGGTATCTAAAATGCAGTTTAAACTTGCGAATGTTGTACTTAAAGTTGAAAAGCATGCAAAAGATTTTCCCGAACTCTACTATCGCGTGCTCTCCGGTGATGCCTTATATGATGACGACATTCATTCACTTCATGTCAATGGACACGTTGACTTTCTGACGTATGTGAATGGCTTATCTGCTGGCAAATGGCACCAATATGCGTCTGTTGACAGCGTCGTCTTGCATTTGGCTTTATTTGGCAGAGGCCGGGTTGTCGTTCATGGGGTGAGATCTGGCGAGCTGAATCCTGTTGAGCTTAAATCGAATCCTTTTGTTGGCGATCGAGTTGATCCTTGCGTTCTCGATATTGATATTGATACAGTCGGCTACGACTTAATCGGTTTTAGGATTGAGAGTGATGAGGGCAATTCCGTAGACCTTTTGAACGCCTCTTATCTGACTGATGTTCCTGAGGACTCAATTAACCCGATCAATCTTGCTCTTTCTACCACCACGTTTAAGAATGAACAGTACATTCTCCCTAATATCGAGCTCGTTAAATCCGGCATTTCTAACGAGGACGGTCCAATCCACGACCACTTCCACATGTTTGTCGTCGACAATGGGCAAACGCTCGATTCCGCATCGCTTTCCGATGATCTGGTCACCGTGCTCCCGAACCCCAACACGGGCGGTTCGGGAGGATTTGCACGTGGAATGATGGCGGCTACCGAAACTCCTGGTCAGTTCACGCATATCATTTTGATGGATGACGATGTCTCCATCATGCCCGAGAGTTTGATCCGTACGTACAATCTCCTCTCTCTTGCGAAGGGAAAATATAAGGATGCCTTTATTAACGGCGCCATGCTCTCAATGGAGGATCCTACTCGCCAGTTCGAGGATGTCTCGTATGTGGCGACCACCGGCGCATATCGTCGTGTAAAAGAAGATCTGAATGTTGGTGGGTTGTCCGATATTCTCAAAAACGAGCGCACGTGTGTTGAGGTTGACCAGGCTTATGGAGCCTGGTGGTATAGCTGCATTCCGGTGAAGGCTATCGAAAGGAATGGCCTTCCCATGCCCTTCTTCATCCGCTGCGACGACGTTGAGTTTGGCATGCGCAATAAGCCTGTCTACATGACCATGAATTGCATTTGCGTGTGGCATGCAAGCTTTGAGGGCCGCTTCCGCGCTTCGGTTGATTGCTACCAGTACTTCCGCAACTTCTTTGCCATGATTGCTCTCGATGATTGTGCTGATGAGAAAATGTTTGTCCTTCGTATTCAGCGAGGGGTACGTCAGAACTTGCGCGATATGGACTATCAGGCTGCCGAGTTTATTCTCGATGGCTTTGAAGATTATCTGCGTGGCCCTGAGTATCTTCAGAAGCTTGATGGCGCCGCGACGATGATCGGTAAGGGTAAGCTAAACGAAAAACTGATTCCTGTTTCCCAAATGGATCCTAAGCTTCTTCGCAAGGCCGGGGTTACGGAGCAAGTTCTCGCTAATGTTAATCTGGAATTCCATCCTTCAAAGTTTATGAAGTACTGGAGATCCATTCCTTACGACAAACACTATCTTCCCGATGCGCTGTTGCGCGGAAAGCCCGGCTATGTGGTCAAGAACGGCAGCTGTACGCTTGAGGGCAACTCGACGCGTTGCAAGACGCTGGTCTTTCTTGATCCGACCCGTGAGAAGGGGTCGGTTCGCACGATGGATCGAGCGCGGTTCAAGAGCATTCGCCGCCGAGAGCACGAACTGATGGCGCGATACCGTAAAGAAGGTAAGAGCGTCAGGGGGGCATGGAAAGATGCCATGCCGTACATGACTTCACGAGAGTTCTGGGAAAAGTATTTAGGTCTTAAATAAGAAGAGGTCCGGATTAAGTCCGGACCTCTTCTTATTTTGAATAGGTTTTATAGGCTTGTAGCTCCCACTGCTTTCGTTCAACCTTCGCAACCGAGTCGAGGATAAGTCCCGTTGCCAAGCTCAGCCCACACAGGAACATGAATGAGGCCACAAGTATGGCGGTGGGGAAGCGGGGGACTAAGCCGGTTTGGAAGTACTCAGCAACAATTGGAATTCCGAGGGCAAGGCCTATGATGGCAAAGATGAGCGCTATAAGGGTAAAGAACTTGAGCGGACGATAGTCTTTAAAGAGCGTTCCAATCATTGCGATGACCTTGATGCCGTCGCTGACCGTGTTGAGTTTGGATTCGGAGCCGGCAGGTCGATCTCGATACTCCACCGGCACGTCTTGAATGCGCCAGCGGTGGTCGACGGCGTGTATAGAGAGCTCGGTTTCAATCTGGAAGCCCTCGCTCAAGACGGGGAAGGTTTTGACGAAAGGCTTGCTCATGGCTCGGTAGCCGGTCATCACGTCGTCAAAGCTGTAGCCGTAAATCCACTTGATCATGGCGCGAACAAGGTTGTTGCCAAACCCGTGAAAGGCTCGTTTATTCTCTTCGGCATAGGTGCCGTTTGAAAGACGATCTCCAACAGTCATATCTGCTTCGCCGGTAAGGATGGGCTCGCAGAGTAACTTAGCGGCTTCGGCGGGGTACGTATCGTCGCCGTCAACCATCAAGTAACACTCGGCATCGATATCTCGGAACATTTGGCGACACACGTTGCCTTTGCCCTGCCTGGACTCGTGGCGCACCGTAGCCCCGTGCTGCTTGGCGATTTGTGAAGTGCCGTCGGACGAGTTGTTGTCGTAAACATAGACAACTGCACCGGGTAGCTCTCGATGAAAATCGTCGACAACTATGCCAATCGTCAGCGCTTCGTTGTAGCAGGGGATAATGACGGCGATATTCGAACAGTCCATGTGGGGCCTTCCTTACGACTTAACTGGTCAAAAGTATACCTATCGTTCACCTTGTTACTTAGATATGGGTTAGTTCTCCAGATTTGTTGCGGTGGGTTATCGTCAACGTGGGAGGGCTATACTTTCCACTGTTATGTTTTACGAGACAAGGAGATGGTCCGTGGCTGACAACGTAGAGAGTCAGAAAGCGGTGGCTAAACCGGCCTCTCACGCTAAAAATGATTTTGAAAAGGACAGGTTCATTCTTAAGCAGCTTGTCACCAAAGATTTTAAAATCAAATATCGTCGCAGTGTTCTGGGTGTGGCGTGGTCCGTGCTTAACCCGCTGCTGATGATGATTGTTATGTCGATCGTGTTTTCGACGATTTTTGCTCAAGGTCGCAATGGCTCCATCACGCCCGAGATGTATCCGTTGTACTTGATTGTCGGTAACGTGACGTTCTCCGTCATGTCCGAGTCAACGAATCAGGCGCTGATGTCCATCATATGGGCCTCCTCTTTGTTGAAAAAGGTTAAAGTGCATCGCTGGGTATTCCCAGTGCAGAAGGTATTGTTTTCGCTTGTTAACTTTGCTTTCTCTTTGGTTGCCGTCGCTTTGGTCATGCTTTGGTTCCATGTTATGCCCACCTGGCATTTAATTCTGCTGCCGGTTTGCTTGCTGCTGCTTATGTGCTTTTGCATGGGCTTAGGCATGATGCTGTCGGCATTGGCGGTCTTTTTCCGCGACGTTATGCACCTGTGGACCGTTGTTATCACGGCCTGGATGTATCTGACGCCTATTTTCTGGACGACTGATTTTATTGGTCAAATGGCTCGTTGGATTCAGGTGCTTGTTGTGGTGAATCCCATGTACAACTACCTGCAGTTTATGCGTGATATTTTCCTGTTCAATACGGTGCCCTCCGCGCTTACCTTTGGCCTGTGTGTTGCTTGGGCTATTCTTGCCCTTGCTATTGGCTATACCGTGTTCCATAAGACCGAGCATAAGTTTATTCTCTACATCTAAGGAGTGCTGTTTATGACTGAATCTGCTATTGATTACAGCAAGCAGCCCCTTGCTGTTGAGGTCAAAGACGTCACCATGATCTTTAACATGGCGTCTGAGTCGCTTACAAACCTTAAAGAGTACTTTATTAAGCTCGCAAAGCACGAGCTGTTCTTTGAGGAATTCCGTGCGCTTAAGCACATTTCGTTCGATGTGCATCGCGGCGAGGTCGTTGGTCTTGTTGGTACTAACGGTTCCGGCAAGTCTACGATGCTCAAGATCATCGCTGGCGTTTTGGAACCGAGTGAGGGCGAGGTTAGGGTTCACGGTAATATCGCGCCATTGATTGAGCTAGGTGCCGGCTTTGACCCCGAGCTTACCGCGCGTGAGAACATCTATCTGAACGGTGCGCTGCTTGGCTATACCAAGGAGTTTATCGATGCGAGCTTTGACGAAATCATCGAGTTCGCTGAGCTCAAAGACTTCGTTGACATGCCGCTGAAGAATTTCTCTTCGGGCATGGTTGCGCGTATTGCCTTTGCTATCGCCACGATTACCGAGCCCGATATCCTAATCGTTGATGAGACGCTTTCTGTTGGCGATGTCTTTTTCCAGCAGAAGTGCGAGCGCCGCATTCAGCACTTTATCGAGAGTGGCGACGTCACGGTCTTATTCGTTTCTCACTCCATGGAGCAGGTTGAGCGTATTTGCCAGCGTGCCGTATGGATCGAGAAAGGTGATCTACGCATGGATGGTCCCGTGGATGAGGTCTGCAAGGCGTACCACGACCAGTTCAAGTAGGTTCAACTAGGTTATAATTACTTGCGCCTGACAGGCTTGCGCTTGCTTGGGCGTGCGGTTATTTGCTCCATTAGCTCAGTTGGATAGAGCAGGGGACTTCTAATCCCAAGGTCGACGGTTCGAATCCGCCATGGAGCACCAATAGAGTTTTTGAAGACCCGGTTATTATGTCGGGTCTTTCCTTTTTTTGGCATATGGGCATGCTATTGCTTTAACACGGTTGCGAGACATGGGGATGACTTGCAGCCTATTTTGCTTGTCTCTCCCTGTCATGCCTATCTTGTTGTCAATATTGCTTTATCGGTGTCTTGGTATGATATGTGATGCATTATCGGTTTACCGATATTCTATCTGGTGTTACGACGTGCTTTCTGGTAACGGCGGGCGGTCGTTTTTCCCTAGGAGCTTGCAATGATTGATTTTCGCAATCCGTATACGCCCGGTGCCGGCGCGATGCCCAAATATCTTGCTGGGCGCGACGATATTCTTGAATCAGTTTCTCTTCAGCTCAAGGCGCTTGCTGCAAACTACCAGAGCCGTTCGTTCGTTTTGTACGGCCTTAGGGGTGTTGGCAAGACGGTGCTGCTTAACTCGATTGAATCAATAGCCGAGGACGAAGGTATTCTTGTCCGCCATATTGAGGTCGAAGAGAAGAAGGGTCTGATTGCTCCTTTGGCTTCGGCTTGCTGTACGCTATCGGCTTCGCTCAATAGAATTGAACTCGTTAAGAGTAACTTGGAGCAGATTAAGAACTTGTTTACATCGTTAACGTTATCTGTTGATGTGGGCGATGGCTCATTGTCTTTGGGCTTTAATGAAGAGGCTCTGGGGGAGGCTCTCGCCTCGTCTCATAATCTATCTGGCGATTTTACCGATGTGCTTGTCGTTTTGGGAAAATATGCTCAAGCTGCAGGAGCTTCGATCTTTATTGGAATTGATGAGCTGCAGTATGCAAGTAAAGAAGAGCTTGAGGCCTTGGCATGCGCACTCCATCGTGCGACTCAGCTTGGCCTTCCCGTTATGTTTGGCTGCGCCGGCTTACCCAAGCTTCTAAAGATGTTGGGCGAAGCCAAAACCTATTCCGAGAGACAATTTAACTTTGTCAAAGTCGATTCACTTCCCCGTGACAAGGCGGTTGAGGCTATTGTCAGGCCAGCGTTAAAGCTCGATGTGAGCTATTCCGATGAAGCGATTGATTCCATCATCGACTACACAGAGGGGTATCCATATTTCATCCAGGAGCTTTGCTCGACCATTTGGACTTCATCTGATTGTAAGTTCGTTTCTCTGGAAACCGTGCTCAACTGCACCTCTATAACGGATGCACGTCTTGACGAAGGTTTCTTCAGCGTTCGATACGATCGATGCACCCCAAGGCAAAAGGAGTTTCTGGTTGCCATGGTGCGATGCGGCGAGCTTCCTTGTACGCTCGCTAATGTAGCTCATTATATGGAGAGAGACGTTTCATCTATTGGACCTCTGCGAGCTCAATTAATTAGCAAGGGCATGATTTACTCTGCTGCAAGGGGAGAGGTCGATTTTACTGTGCCTCAGTTTGATCGTTACTTGCGTCGGATGGAACGAATTTCTTAGTCGGTCTTATAAGATGTCGCCATTACTCGCTATCAATTCGTCGCGCTTATTCCTCTCGCCCCACCCTCTGAAGATGTTCTAAAACAGTTTTATAAGTTGCCTGGAAGCTACATTGACAGCGTAAAATACGAATGTTTGGCTATGGCAAAAGTGGATTTTAGGGGAGGGGGGCACGCCGTGGAGGTGCTGGTTGTTGGCAATACCGCGTATGTTGACGACGACTTTTGTGCCAAGGCGTTTCCCGGTGACCATGTTCAGGTTGTAGCTGCCGATGATGCGCAGCGCGAGTCATCGCCCCACACCTCGTGGAAAGAGTTGCTGCGCCACCTGGATCAGGCCTACGAGTTCGACCGCGTGGTCTACCTCTCCACTTATCTTACTCCGCACACCGAGACCTTTGGCGACATTGAGCTGCTGCGCTCGGTGTTTCGTGCCTGCATGGGCCGCCGTGTGCAGCTGCTGTTTGTGGCGGGGCCTGCGGGCGCGGAGGTTGCTGACGGCGCGGTGAGCAATGCCGATTCGCTTGATGCCACAGATGCTGCCGCCCAAACGGGTAAGGGCATTATTGCCCGCGCGGCCAACGACCTCTGTCGCTACTACGCCGCGCAAGATGACATCCAGGCCAAGATCCTGTGCACCCCCTATCTCTATACAGCATCCGCGGCGCTCAACGACCCCTTCTTGGTGCCGCTGTTCGAGGCGTGCTCGACCGGTTCGGTCGCGTTCCAAGGTGCCGCGGACGCGCCGTTTCCCCTGCTGTGTGCCGAGGAGCTTGCGGTGCTGGTATATCGCGTTTTTGATAGTTGGGATGCGACCTTTGGGACGCTCGATGTTGCAGATGCTTTCCATCACACAGCGGGTGATTTGGGCGGTGCGCTCCAGGGTCTGTTCCCCGGGCTGTCCGTTGCCTATGGAGAGTCGGTCGGCTATGCGTTGCCCGCAGGCGATATCGCTCGCAAACGCTATGGCTGGTTTCAACGTTACGACCTGCTGCGCGACCTTTCGACCATCCATGCCCGCTGGGCTAACAACCGCACCAAAAAGGTCAACCCCTTGCGTGCGGCGATCGATCGCATCCAGCTGCGCACGCTGCCCATTAAATGCCTGGAGACGGGCTTCGCATGGGTGCTGTTCGAGGTGCTGGAGCATCTGTTCTCCCAATCTACCCAGCTCAACGTGCTCGACTATCGTCTGCTCTATGTGGTCCTCATTGGCACACTCTACGGGCTCGACTTTGGCCTGGTCGCCGCACTGCTGGCATCGGTGGGTTTGGCCGCAAGCTACTTTACCCAGTACGGTTACACCTTCGAGGGTCTGTTCTACGAGCCTTCCAACTGGCTGCCGTTTATTGCGTACTTTGTGGTGGGCGCCGTGTGCGGCTATGTGCAGCTGCGCAACAGCGAGGCCATTAAGGCGGAGCGTGACGAGAACGAGCTTGTGCGAAACCGCAACACGTTCCTAACGCGGCTCTATCACGACGCGATTGAGGACAAGCGTGCCTATAAGCGACAGATTGTGGGGCGCCACGACAGCTTTGGCAAGATCTTTGCCGTGACACAGGAGCTCGACGTACTCAACCCGCGCGATATATACCGCAAGTGCTGCGAGCTGCTGGGCGAGATTCTCGAGAGCGATTCGGTGACGATCTACCATGTTTCGGGCGGGGCATTTGCGCGCCTGGTAGCGGCGAACCCGGCGATTTCCAACGATGTGCCGCGCTCGCGCTCGTTCGATGACCTTGCGCCCGTGCTCCAAGGTGCGATCTCGGGTTTGTGGGTGAACCGCGCGCTTACGTCGGGGCTTCCGATGTTTGGCTATACGATCGAGCGCGATGGAGCCCCCGCCGTGTTGATCTTTGTGCGTCACGTGGCCGAAAGCCAAATGACCCTGTACTACCAAAACCTGTTCCGCATCCTGTGCGGCTTGGTGGAGAGTGCGTTGGGACGCGCTTTCGATTACGAGGCCGTGGCACAGGATAAGTGCTGCGTTGCCGGCACGTGCGTGCTCAAACAGGCGGCCTTTGGCAAAGAGCTTGCTGCCGAACAGGCGCTGGCTGACGGCAAGATGGGGAGCTATCTGCTCCTGCGCGTGGTGCCGGGCATGGAGCCTGTTGGCGAGCTGGTCGGCGCGATTGGGCCGGCGATTCGTGAGAGTGACGCTGCGGGCTTGGTCGATGGAGACACGCTTTACCTGCTCATGCGTCAGGCGACCGAGGCTGACCTGCCGGTTATTTGTGCGCGCTTGGCCGCCAAGCACATTACGGTGGAACCCGTTGGCAGCGAGGATGTTGTGGCCCTGCTGCAGCGCATCGCGCCCGCTGACAACGGTGAGGGGGAGGCCGCTTGATCTCGCTTGCCGTTGCTACCGTACTGCTATTAATTCATGTGCTGGTGTGTTTGGTGCTGTGGACGCTTATGAAACTGGGCCTGCTGCCGGTGCGCGGGCACATGCTGGCCGTGATGGTGCTCGTACCGTTGTGGGGCCCGCTGTTAGTGGTGCTGCTTATCGCGCGCAGCGCGGTGTTCGGTGACGACCTTAAGGACGCCACGCTGGAGGCGCTGCGCATTAACGACGACATGCATCGCAGTATGCTCGTGCAGGGACGCGAGGGCGATGATGGCGTGGTGCCGCTCGAGGAAGCACTGATCGTCAACGACCCGGGTGACCGCCGCCGCCTGATGCTCTCTATGCTTACCGAGGATCCGGATGCGTATCTGGCGCAGTTGCAGGCGGCAAAACTCAACGACGATGTTGAGGTCGCGCACTATGCCGCGACGGCGGTGGCTCAGATTTCCAAGGAGTCCGACCTTAAGCTGCAGCAGCTGGAGCGTGCCTTTAAGACCGATCCGAGTGCGCAAAACCTTAACGCCTACTGTGACTACTTGGGTACGTATCTTGCGTCCGACTTGGCCGAGGGCCGTGTGGCTCAAATTCAGCGCCAGCAGTATGCACGGTTGCTTGCACGTCGCTGTGAGCGCGAGGACGGGCTTGCCCTGCGTGTTCGCTATGCCACGGCGCTGGCCGATACCGGTGAGGTTGATGAGGCAGAAGACGTTGCCGAGCGGTTGGTGGCCGATGCCCCCGATGAGCAAGATGTTTGGATGTTGTGCCTGCGCTTGGCCGTATTGCGCCGCGACGGCGAGATGGTGCGGCGGGTGATTGATGCCGTTGATAAGCAACATGTGTATTTGAGCGCCGAGAACCGTGAGAAGCTGGCATTTTGGCGTGAAGGAGAGGAGGCCCGATGAGCGTGGCGCAACGTGTCCGCGACCGTGCGGGCCATTTTCGCTGGATGGGGCTGCTCGTGGTATGGGCGGTCTTTATCGCCATGGCCGCCGTGCTGCTGGTGGAGCGCGCGGGCGTGCAGTACGGCGCCGGACAGCACAAGCTGGGCATGCTCGCCGCCAACGATGCGGTGCCGGCCTCCTCGGCGATGTTTGGCCAAAAGCCCACGTGCCTCGTCATTTCCGATACCGACCAGGCGGGTGTCGAGGACGTCAAAGAGCAGTTTGACCAGATTCTGCTTGACATGAAGATCGCCCACCGCGACGTGGATATCGCCACCGATGGTGTTGATGCGATTCCTTCCCTCACATCTTTCGATCGCGTGATTTTACTGATGCCGTCGCTCGATGCGCTCGGTACGCACCTGACCGACATCATGAGCTGGGTGAGCGCCGGCGGCTCGCTCATGCTCGCCATGCCGCCGGATAATTCGAGCTGCCTGCAGGTGATTGCCCCCAAGCTTGGCATTGAATCGGCGGGCTACGAATACGTGACTGCAGAAAGTATCGTGCCGAGCGAGGAATTTATGCTGGGTGGGGGAGAGCGCTACGAGTTCTCGGACCCCTTTGATTCGTCGCTTTCGGTGTCGCTGCGCGATACGGCGCGCGTCTGGGCAACGACCGGCAATGCGGGCGTCCCGCTCATTTGGTCGAACGAATGCGGCAGCGGTCGCACCGTGGTGTGTAACATCGGCATCTACGACAAGGTCATGCGTGGTTTCTACGCTGCGGCGATTAGCCTGTTGGGCGATGCCACAGCCTATCCGGTCATCAACAGCGCCGTCTTCTACTTGGACGACTTTCCCAGTCCCGTGCCCTCGGGCGATGGCACCTACATCAAGCGTGACTACGGGCTTTCCATCGCCGACTTTTATGTCAAGGTCTGGTGGCCCGATCTGCAAAAGCTCGCGCAAAAGTACGACATTCGCTATACCGGCGTGATGATCGAGAACTACGAGAACGCGGTCAACCAGGCCGAGCCCGCGCGCCAGCCCGATACCACGCAGTTCCGCTACTTTGGCGGCATGCTCCTGCAGATGGGCGGGGAGCTGGGCTTTCATGGTTACAACCATCAGCCGCTCGCGCTCTGGGATACCGACTATGGCACGCTGTACGACTACAAGACGTGGAAGAACAAGGAGACGCTCGTCGCATCGCTCAACGAGCTCATTGCCTTCCAAGACGATGTCCTGCCCAACGCGCACGGCTCGGTCTACGTGCCGCCGTCGAATATCCTTTCGGTCCGCGCGCGCAAGCTTATCGGCGCCGACGTTCCGCGCATTAAGACCATCGCCAGTACGTATTTTGAGGATGGCACCGATCTGCCGTACGTGCAGGAGTTTAGCGTGGCGAGCGACGGCATTGTGGAGCAGCCGCGTATTGTATCGGGCAGCATGGTTGATAATCCCTACATGCGCCTGGCCGCCATGTCCGAGCTCAACATGCACTACGTGAGTACGCACTTTATGCACCCGGACGACCTACTCGATCCCGATCGCGGCGCCAGGCAGGGCTGGGAGGTCTACAAGGGCGGCCTGACCGACTACCTTGACTGGCTTACCAAGTCGGCGCCCGACCTACGTCGCCAGACCGGCTCGGAATGCTCGGGTGCTATTCAGCGCTTTTCGTCTGTGACGGTGAGTGTGAATACCAGCGCGGATGCCTGGACGCTTAGCTTGGGCAATTTCCACGACGAGGCGTGGCTCATGTTCCGCGCCAACAATGGTGAGCCGGGCGCAGTCACGGGTGGTGAGATTACGCATCTGACGGGCGATCTGTACCTGGTCAAAGCTACGGACAAGACGGTGACGATCGCGCGCAGGGAGGGCGGCGACAAATGAGAATCTGTTTGGTACTCGAGGGCTGCTACCCCTACGTGCACGGCGGCGTGTCTACCTGGATGCACGCCTACATTACGGCTATGCCCGAGCACGAGTTTGTGCTGTGGGTGATCGGCGCGCATGCCGTCGACCGCGGCAAGTTTGTTTACGAGCTGCCCGGTAACGTGGTCGAGGTACACGAAGTGTTCCTGGACGATGCCCTGCGGCTTTCGGGCGAGCAGGAAGAAGTCGACTTTGACGAGCGTGAGTGCGAGGCGCTACGCCGCCTGGTGTCGCTGTCCAATCCGGACTGGGACGTGCTGTTCGATATCTTCCAGCGCCGTCGCGTGCATCCGCTCTCGTTTTTGCAGAGCCGCGCATTTATGGATATCTTTCGCGACGTGTGCCTGGCCGAGTACCCTTACACGCCGTTTGCCGATGCGTTCCACACCATGCGCTCCATGCTGTTGCCGGTGCTCTACCTGCTGGGCAGCAAGGTTCCGGTGGCCGATGTGTACCATGCCATCTCGACCGGCTACGGTGGCCTGCTCGCCTGCCTGGGCTCAAGCGTTCACCATGCGCCGGTGCTGCTGACCGAGCATGGCATCTATACGCGCGAGCGCGAGGAAGAGATCATTCGTGCCGACTGGGTGGTGCCGTCGTTTAAGGACCGCTGGATTCGCTTTTTCTACCTGCTTTCGGAGGAGATCTACCGCCGCGCCTTCCGCGTGACGAGCTTGTTTCACAACGCCCGTAAGACGCAGATCGGCATGGGCTGCGATGCGGATAAATGCCTGGTTATCCCCAACGGTATCCGCCTCGATCGCTTTAAGGACATACCCTTAAAGCCCGATGATGGCTGGGTGGACATTGGCGCGGTGGTGCGCCTGGCGCCCATCAAGGACGTCAAGACCATGATCTATGCCTTCTTTGAGACGCACGAGCGCTTGCCGCGCGTGCGGCTGCATATTATGGGTGGCGTGGACGACGAGGAGTACGGTGCCGAGTGCCATGCACTCGTTGACACCTTGGGCGTGCGCGACCTGATCTTTACCGGTCGTGTCAACGTGGTCGAGTACATGGAGAAGCTCGACTTTACCATTTTGACGAGTATCTCCGAGGGTCAGCCGCTCAGCGTGCTGGAGTCGCTCGCCGCGCGTCGTCCCTGCGTGACGACCGAGGTGGGCTGCTGCCGCGAGCTGCTGGAGGGCGCCCCGGGCGATGACTTTGGCGTGGCTGGCTTCGTGACCCCGCCTATGTATCGCAAGGGCTTGGCCGATGCCATGGAGCGCATGTGCACAAGCCGCGCCCGCCGTATCGAGATGGGGGAGCGCGGTCAGCGTCGCGTGGCCACGTACTTTTTGCACGAGCAAATGCTCGCCAACTACCGCGCGCTCTACGACGAGACAGCCCGCGCGTTTGGTCTGCCCAAAATGGAGGTGTAGCCGATGGCCGGAATTGGATTTGAGCTTAAACGCCTGTTTAGGCGCAAGGGTCTGTTTGCCACGATGCGCGCCTATGGCTACGCCGGCATTGTGTGCACGGGCCCCATGCTGCTGGGCGTGCTGCTCCAAGTGGGAATCTTGGTGCTGTGCGGCCTGTGGGGCGTGGGCCGTGCCAATCAAGATTTGCTGGTGTGCATGGTGACGTATACGCTGCTGGCCTCGCTTACGCTTACAAACTTTTTCTCTATGCCGGTCACGCGCTTTTTGGCTGACATGCTCTTCGCCGAGCGCGAAGAAGAGGTCTTGCCCTCATTTTGGGGCTTCAACGCCATCATGCTCGTTGTGGGTACCGTGCTCTACGGCGTCTTTTTGCTGTTTTCGGGCGCCACGCTGCTGCAGGGGCTGCTGTGCCTGTGGCTGTTCAATATTATGGTCGTCAACTGGAACGGCATGAGCTACCTCACGGCCATCAAGGATTACCGCGGCATCCTGTGCAGCTTTGCGGCTGCCATTGGTGTGGCGTGCCTGTGTGCCCTGGCAGCGCTGGCGCTGGGGTTGCCGCCCGTCGAGGGTCTGTTGGCCTCGATCGCCCTGGGCTACGGTGTGATGCTCGCCTGGGACGTGGTGCTGCTGTACCGGTATTTTCCGCAGAGCGACCGCAGCCCCTGGCTCTTTTTGCAGTGGCTCGATCAGTTTATGCCGCTGGCGCTCACGGGCCTATTTACCAACCTGGGACTCTTTGCACACCTGGTGATTATTTGGGCCGGCCCCATTGGCGTGCAGGTCAAGGGCTTGTTTTATGGCGCGCCCTACCACGATGTGTCGGCGCTCATCGCGTTTTTGACCATCCTGGTCACGACCGTCAACTTTGTGGTGTCGGTCGAGGTCAATTTTTATCCGCGCTACCGCGACTACTACAGTCTGTTTAACGACGGCGGCGTGGTGGGCGACATTGTGGTGGCCGAGGAGGAGATGCTCTTCACGCTCAACAGCGAGCTGCGCTTTTGCGCGCTCAAGCAGCTGTTTGTGACAGCGGCGGTCATTTCGCTCGAGACCACGGTGCTCTCGGCCCTGCCGCTGGGCTTTAACAACCTTATGCACGGGTATTTTCGCACGCTGTGCGTGGGCTATGGCCTGTATGCTGTGGGCAATACGGTGATGCTCATCTTGCTGTACTTTACCGACTACAAGGGCGCCGTGCTTGCCTCCGGGCTGTTTGCCGGTGTGGCCGGGCTGGCGACTGCCGTGTCGCTGCTTTTGCCGCAGCAGTTTTACGGCTTTGGCTTTTTGTTGGGTGCTGCGGTGTTTTTTATCGTGGCGCTGCTGCGGCTCGATACCTATACCGCCAACTTGCCGTATCGTATCCTGAGTCAACAGCCCATGGTGGCGACCGACAAAACGGGTCGCTTTACACAGCTGGGCCGCTTGCTCGATCGTGCCGAACAGCGCTACGAGGACCTTCGTCAAGAGAGCGAGCCGCATGGCGCGTTTGAGCACACGGTGGTCCGCGTGTATCGCAACCATTGGGGAGGTTCTGATGATCGATAGGATGATGTCTCGCCGCCGCTTGTTTGAGGCGGCTGCCGGCGCGCTGTTGCTCTCGGGCTGCTCGTTTCAGGACGAATCCTCGACCAAAAAGGTCAAAAAGCAGGACAAGATTAAAAAGGCCGAGGCCTCGGGCGAGACCAAGCATCTGCGCGATAAGGATGGCTTGTACGAGGTTTATGACGACTCGGGCATTGTGACCATGTACCTGACGGTCTCGCGCGGCAACAGCTCCGAGAACACGGACCATAGCTGGGCCGAGGTCAACACGTACTCGGTGTATGACTACGCCGATATGGGTGTGACGCGTTATCAGGTTATGGGCCTGCTGCAGGCGGGCGACGAAGAGGGGCCAGTTTCTGGCGAGGTTGGCTATGGCGAGGAAGCGCCCAATGCCACTGTGCAGGTGCGCGGCCAGACGTCGAGCTCCTACACGCAAAAGAATTACAAGGTGGAGCTCAAAAAGGGCAAGGGCACCTGGCGCCAACAACGCTCGATTGCGCTCAACAAGCACATGGGCGAGGGCATGCGTTTTCGCAATAAGATGGCCTACGATCTTATCCGTGGGATTCCCCAGATGATGGGTCTGCGCACGCAGTTTGTGCATCTATGGGTGTGCGACCAGACCGAGAAATCCAACGACACCTTTGAGGACTATGGCCTATTTACGCAGGTGGAGCAGCTCAACAAAACGGCGCTCAAGGCACATGGCCTGGATAAGAACGGGCATCTGTACAAGGTGAACAGTTTCGATTTCCACCGCTACGAGGACACCATAAAACTTGCCGACGACCCCGACTACAACCAGGCTAATTTTGAGGGCATGCTCGAGATCAAAGGCGACTCGGACCACACCAAGCTCATCGAGATGCTCGAGGCGCTCAACGACGATTCGCAAAAGATTGACGATGTGCTCGACACCTACTTTGATACCGAGAACCTGGTCTATTGGCTGGCGTTTCAGATCCTGACGGGCAATTGCGACACGCAGAACCGTAACTGCTATCTGTACAGCCCGCTCAACTCAAATACCTGGTACATCCTTGATTGGGACAACGATGGCATGCTGCGCAAGCTGGAGCTGTCTCTTAAGGGGTTTTCGGACTACGCGAGCTGGGAGCGCGGCGTAAGTAACTATTGGGGCAACGTGCTATTCAATCGTGCGCTGCGCAGCAAATCGTTCCGCAGTGAGCTCGACCGCACCGTAAAGGACTTGCGCACGTATTTGACCGAGGCACGCCTGGCCAAGATGATTAAACATTATCGCGAGGTCACGGAGTCGCTCGTCTTTGCTGCGCCCGACCTGGAGAATCTTCCCGTGACCAAGGACGAATACGAGCAGATTGCCGCGGCGATTCCCTCCGAGATTGAGGAGAACTACAAGAGCTTTCGCGAGAGCTATAAAAAGCCCATGCCGTTCTACATTGGCGTGCCGCAGATCGATAACGGTAAGCTGCGCATTAACTGGGATGCGTCCTACGACTTTAAGGCGCGTGACATCCGCTATACCGTGGAGCTGGCGCGCGATTATGCCATAAGCGACGTGCTTTTTAAGGCCGAGGACGTGCTGCTTCCCGAGGTGACCTGCGATGCTCCCGATGCCGGCCAGTATTTTGTGCGCGTGCGCGCCACCAACTCAGATGGCTATACGCAAGATGCGTTTGACTACTATGTGACCGACGACGGCAAGCACTACGGCATGAAGTGTTTTTACGTGCAAGACGGCGGTAAGGTCGTGGAGGACACGTATGAGGAGGGTTAGCGCGCTGCTTGAGCGCCTTGCGGCACCTCCCGCGCGTACCACGCAGGAGCGTTACCGCCACGAGCTCAAATTTCTCATTAACGAGGGCGAGCACGCCGCGCTTGCCTGTCGCATGGCGCCGGTGTTTAAGCTGGACAAGCATGCGCAGGCGGGCGGCTACACCATTCGCAGCCTGTATTTTGATGACTACTGCAACTCGGCCTACGAGGAAAAAGACGCCGGCATCCTTATGCGCAAAAAGTATCGCGTGCGCATCTATAACGGCAGCGATAAGGTGATTAAGCTCGAGCGCAAAAAGAAGTACGGCAGCTGGATCTATAAGGAGGACGCGCCGCTCACGCGCGGTGAGTTTGAGCAGATTCTGGCTGGCGACTACGACTTTTTGCTGAGGAGTCCGCACCAACTCTGCCGTGAGTTCTACATTGAGTGCATCTGCAATATGATGCGCCCGCGGACCATCGTGGACTACGAGCGCGAGCCGTGGGTGATGGACGAGGGTACCGTGCGCGCCGCGGTGGGAAGTTTTGACATCTTTGACGCGACCTTGCCCGCGCTGCCGGTCCTGGAGCCCGGCAAGTTGGTGATGGAGGTCAAGTTTGCGGAGTTTTGCCCGCAGCTGGTGCGCGATATGGTGCCGCCGGGCGCGGCCGAACTCACGGCAGTCTCTAAGTACTGCCTGTGTTACGAAAAGACCGCCTACCTGCGCGGCTTCAACTACTGGGAATCGGACTTTGAGAACCGAGGGGATATTTAGACCATGAGCACCAAGGACTTTTTTAAGAACTCCGTCTTGGAGGCGTTTGGCCAGGTCGATCCTGCCAAGATCGGTCTTTCGCTGCTCGTGGCGCTCGTCATGGGCATCCTGATCTACTGTGTATACAAGCGCTTCTTTACCGGTGTGGTGTACTCGCGCAGCTTTGCCGTGACACTTGTGGGCATGTGCGTGCTTACGTGTATGGTGACGCTTGCGATCTCGACCAACGTGGTCATCTCACTTGGTATGGTCGGTGCTCTGTCCATCGTGCGTTACCGTACGGCGGTCAAGGACCCGCTCGACCTGCTGTATCTGTTTTGGGCCATTACCACGGGCATTACGGCGGGTGCCGGCATGTACGCGCTCGTGGCGCTGGCGGCGGTTGTCATCGTGGTGATGATTGCCGGCTTTGCGAGCCACCAGGACAAGGCGCGCGTGTACATGATGGTCATCCACTACACGGGCCAGGCTACCGGCGACGACATCGTGCGCGCCTTTGGGCGCACTAAGTTCACCGTCAAGTCCAAGACTATGCGCGGCGACAAGGTCGAGATGGCCGTGGAGGTGTTCTCGGACGGCGTAGATATGCCCTATGCCGACGCCATCCGTGCGCTCGACGGCGTGGAAGACCTGACGCTTATCCAGTACAACGGCGAGTACCACGGCTAACTTGGTTCCGGCGTTCTAACGAACGCCGGAACGCTCGCCGCTGCGCGGGCTCTTCCAGGATGGGCTAATTTGGTTCAGTTTTATTTAAGGGGCGGTGTCGCGTGGACGTGCAACAGTTAGAGGAGGACTGGGCTGCAAGGGCTGGTGCGCGTGAGGCGCGTCTTGTTGCGGCCCCGCATGTGCCGGCGGCTCTGTCGCTGCTGGGTATCGTGCGTCCCGGTGACCGCCTGGTGGCCTTTGCGGATGACTTTACCGAAGCGTTTGCTTGCGGTTTTGATGACTGCGATGTTGTGCTGGTGGGGGAGCCGTCGGCTGCGGCGTTTACTGCCGCGTCCGAGGGCTTTGATGCTTCGTTTGATGCCGAAGGACCGCACCTGTGGTGGTTTGTGAACTCAATCGGTGGCTTTGGCCTGCGTGTGCCCGACCTTCGCGCTCTGGGCCGCGCGGCTCGCGTTGTCCATGCGCTGCTCGTCGTTGATAACACGGTGGATTCCATCTTTGGCTGCGATCCCCTGCGTTTGGGTGCCGTACTGTCGCTCGGGGCGCTCGATCGCGTGTGCGCCGGTGACGCGCCGCGCAAGCTTGTGGCGGCGTCGGTCGCACGCTCGCAGCTCAAGCGCCATCGCGTGGACGCTGCTGCCGAGTGCGCGCATGCCCTGCTCGAAGGGCGCGGATTGGCTGCGCTCGACTTGTCCTCCGATGAGGTCGAGGTCCTAGAGCACGGGCTCGACACGATCGACACTCGCATGCAGGCGCACTTCGATCGCGCCCGTGCGCTGGCCGAGTATCTTGCTGCCAACGAGATGGTGCGCAGCGTGCGCTATCCCGGGCTGACCTCGCATCCCGACCATGCCATCGCGACCGGCATCCTGGAGCACGGTTTTGGCCCGGCAGTAGAGTTTGACCTGATGGACTGCAGCGCGGGCGAATTCTTCAGCATGCTGCCGGACGAATTTCGCACATCGCCCGCCGGCGGCGCAACAACGCGCCTTTCGGCCCCACGCGGCAAGCAGGCAAGCACCATCCGCCTCTTCGCCGGCACTGATGATCCCCTGCAGGTGGCTGCCACCCTAGACACCGTTCTCCGCAAGTAGTCAATTTGGGACGGGGCTATTTTAGCTACCTTGGCAGGTAGTGCGAACGGTTTGGTCGATTAACGACAGGGGTAGCTAAAATAGCCCCGTCCCAAATTGACTACTCAAAGCGCTGAATGGGGTACTTTCCATATTGTCTTATCGGGGCACGTGCCACGAAAACGGCCTATCTACTACGTTAAACCCCTTGGGGTCAACCATCCCCGCCATCTTTGAAAAATGGCAAGCCGTCTACCAGCGGTTTTGTTTTCACGAAATCCGGGGTGGTCGAGGGCGTTCAACTAAACGTAGTAAATGGGCGCATTGTATGGCGCGCGTATTAATTCGTTAGTGCGGCGGACCAATGATCGGCCCAGATAGTCTTCTTTGCGTTGATGCTGGCGATGAGGTCGCTGGCCCTTGTTGCAATTACTTGGTTGATCTCTGCCTGCAGCTCCTCGTAGGCCGCTATGGCGCGCTTGCCGGCCGGCGTGAGCGTGGATCCGCGGGCGCCGTCGCGCTCGATGAGCTTGCAGCCCAGCTGTCCTTCGGCCTCGTTTACAATACGCCACGCTTTGGAATAGGCCATGCCCATGCTCTTGGCGGCACGGTTGAGCGAGTGCTCGCGGGCGATGCCTTGCAGCAACAAAACGCAACCATGGCCGAACACGCCCGGCAGATCTTTGTCGCACGCTTGAATGACGAGCTTCGCCGTCGTCTTGTACTCCATGTGCCTCACGTCTCCCCGCTAAAGTGTTTGCTGGGCAAACGCAAAGCCTGCGTCAAACCCTCGTGTGCTCTTCTTAAATCATGCATTGTAGCAGTCAAAGTACGTTAAGATACTTGCCCAGTATTGGGCGCCCAAGGTTGGGCTGGGTCCTACGAGGCCTGCAGCCGACCGGTCGCATGGAAAAAGGAGAAACATGGCTACGTTCTTTCCCGGTGAGTCCCACACGTTTTCGGAGTATCTGCTGGTCCCTGGTTACTCGTCCTCGCAGTGCATCCCCAACAACGTCTCTCTCAAGACGCCGCTAACCCGCTTCAAGCGCGGTGAGAAGCCGGCAATCACCCTGAACATCCCCATGGTTTCCGCCATCATGCAGTCCGTCTCGGGCGTCGACATGGGTGTCGCGCTCGCTACTGAGGGTGGCCTGTCCTTTATCTATGGTTCCCAGACCCCCGAGTCCGAGGCCGCCATGGTCAAGGCCGTCAAGGATCACAAGGCCGGCTTCGTTCAGTCCGATTCCACGCTGACCCCCGATATGTCCATGGAACAGGTCATCGAGCTCAAGGATAAGACCGGTCACTCCACCATGCCGGTCACCGACGACGGCACTCCCAAGGGCAAGCTCCTGGGTATCGTCACCAGCCGTGACTATCGCCCCAGCCGCGATGACCACCAGAAGAAGGTCTCCGAGTTTATGACCCCGCGTGAGCAGCTCATCGTGGGCGACAAGAACATCAGCCTCAAGGTTGCCAACGACGTCATCTGGGACAACAAGCTCAACGCCCTGCCCATCGTCGACGACAACGATCACCTCATGGGCATCGTCTTCCGCAAGGACTACGACAGCCACAAGACCAACCCCAACGAGCTGCTCGATGGCGATAAGCGCTACATGGTCGGTGCCGGCATCAACACCCGCGACTATGCCGAGCGCGTGCCGCTGCTCATCGAGGCCGGTGCCGACGTCCTGTGCATCGACTCTTCCGAGGGCTTCAGCGAGTGGCAGAAGCGCACCATCGAGTGGATCCGCGCCAACTACGGCGAGGACGTCAAGGTCGGCGCCGGTAACGTCGTCGACGCCGAGGGCTTTCGCTTCCTGGCCGACAGCGGTGCCGACTTCATCAAGGTCGGTATCGGCGGCGGTTCCATCTGCATCACCCGCGAGACCAAGGGCATCGGCCGTGGCCAGGCCACCGCGCTGATCGACGTCTGCCGCGCTCGCGACGAGTACTACGAGGAGACCGGCGTCTACGTGCCCGTGTGCTCCGACGGCGGTATCGTCTACGACTACCACATGACGCTCGCCCTTGCCATGGGTGCCGACTTTATGATGCTGGGCCGTTACTTCGCCCGCTTTGACGAGAGCCCGACCGAGCGCGTCAACGTCAACGGCCAGTACATGAAGGAGTACTGGGGCGAGGGTTCCGCGCGTGCCCGCAACTGGCAGCGCTACGACCTGGGCGGCGCCGCGAAGCTCAGCTTCGTCGAGGGCGTCGATTCCTACGTCCCGTACGCCGGCTCCCTCAAGGACGGCGTGGGCGGCACGCTTTACAAGGTTAAGTCCACGATGTGCAACTGCGGTGCCCTCTCGATTCCCGAGCTCCAGGAAAAGGCACGCCTAACGCTGGTTAGCTCCACCTCCATCGTCGAAGGCGGCGCCCACGATGTCGTCGTGAAAGACTCCCAGCAGAGCGTTTCCTATCGATAAGGTTAGAGCTGCATATCAAAGGCTGAGCATCAACCACGTTATTTAGATAAAGCGAGATGCCTGCAAGTCGCAGGCATCTCGCTTGTCGTATTTGCTATCATCAGTCAAGTTAACCTTAGGGTCGGTCGGTTTGGCTTTGTTCGCTACAAGTTCCGCACGCAAAGAAGAGCACTTAATGTGCTCTTCGTCTTGCGCAGGACTGTCCGCAGTAGCGAACAAAGCCAAACCGACCGACCCCAGCTAAGATTAAAGGAGCTGATATGTGCGATTGCACAGATCATAAGGACGAGATCCCTGCCTACGACGCGCAGGCCATTGAGTCCAAGTGGATGAAGGCCTGGGAGGACTCCGACCTCTTTGCGGTCGACACCGACGACAGCAAGCCCAAGAAGTACGTGCTCGAGATGTTTCCGTATCCGTCGGGCGACCTTCACATGGGCCATGCGCGCAACTACACCATCGGCGACGCCATGGCCCGTCAGGCCCGCATGCGCGGCTACGACGTGCTGCACCCCATCGGGTTCGATGCCTTTGGCCTGCCCGCCGAGAACGCCGCCATCAAGCACAACACGCAGGCTGCCGCCTGGACGTATAAGAACATGGATCAGGCGCTTGCCACGATGAGGCGCATGGGCTTCTCCTACGATCTGGATCGCATGGTTAAGACCTGCAGTCCCAACTACTACCGTTGGGGCCAGTGGATCTTTGAGAAGATGTGGGAAAAGGGCCTGGTCTACCGCAAAAAGAACCCGGTCAACTGGTGCCCTACCTGCAAGACTGTTCTGGCCAACGAGCAGGTCACCGAGGGCAAGTGCTGGCGCTGCGGCACCGAGCCCGAGAAGCGCGACCTTGAGCAGTGGTACTTCAAGATCACCGAGTACTCCCAGGAGCTGCTCGACGACCTGGAGAAGCTTCCCGGCTGGCCCGAGCGCGTCAAGCAGATGCAGGCCAACTGGATCGGCCGCTCCGAGGGCGCCGAAGTCGACTTTACCCTGTGCGACAAGGATGGCGAGCCCATCGAGGGCGACGAGGGCAAGATCACCGTCTTCACCACGCGTGCCGATACCCTCTTTGGCGTCTCCTTCTTTGTCCTGGCTCCCGAGTACGCTCGTCTGCACGAGCTCGTCGAGGGCACGGAGTACGAGGAGGCCGTCACTAAGATCGTCGAGGACTCCAAGCATATCTCTGCCGTCGAGCGTGCCCAGGGCACCCTCGAGAAGCACGGTGCCTTTACCGGCCGCTACGTGGTGAACCCCGTCAACGGTGAGAAGGTCCCCGTGTGGGTTGCCGATTATGTCGTTGCCGACTACGGCACCGGCGCCGTCATGGCCGTTCCCTGCGGCGACCAGCGCGACTTTGAGTTTGCCCGCAAGTACGGCCTGCCGATCGTTCCGATCATCCTTGACGATGATGATCGCGCTGCCGTCGAGGCGAGCGGAGAGACCATCGATACCTTCCATGCCGAGACTGTCGACTGGGATTGCGCCCACGCTGCCGAGGGCACGCTCGTCCAGTCCGGCAAGTACACCGGCATGCATGGCGGTAAGCACTCCGAGGGCGAGGCCGCCATCGTGGCCGACCTCGAGACCATGGGCTGCGGTCGTCGCAAGGTCGAGTTCCGCCTGCGCGACTGGCTCATCAGCCGCCAGCGCTATTGGGGTAACCCCATCCCGGCCATCCACTGCGAGCACTGCGGCATTGTGCCCGTTCCCGAAGATCAGCTGCCGGTGACGCTGCCCGAGAACCTGGATCTGGGCGCCGGCGAGACTCTCGCCGAGTGCCAGGACTTCTACGAGACCACCTGCCCGGTCTGCGGCCGCCCGGCCAAGCGCGAGACCGATACCATGGACACCTTCACCTGCTCCAGCTGGTATTACCTGCGCTATACCGACCCGCACAACACCGAGCTGCCCTTCTCCCGCGAGGCGGCAGACCGCTGGATGCCTGTCGATAACTACATCGGCGGTATCGAGCACGCCATTTTGCACCTGCTCTACAGCCGCTTCTTTACCAAGGCGCTGCGCGACCTGGGCCTGCTGAGCGTGGACGAGCCCTTTACCAACCTGCTGTGCCAGGGCATGGTCAAGGACGAGAACGGCGACACCATGTCCAAGTCCAAGGGCAACGTCGTGCCCCCGAGCTCGGTCATCGAGCCCTACGGCGCCGACACCATGCGTCTGGCGATCCTGTTTATCGCCCCGCCCGAGAAGGACTTCGACTGGGATCCCAAGGCCGTCGAGGGTGCCAACCGCTTTATCAAGCGTGCCTGGCGTATCGTATGGCAGCTCGTCCAGTCGGGTGACGCCGGCGTGGCCTTCGACAAGACCATCCTCGACGAGGTTGCGATGAAGCTCTATCGCGAGCGTCACCGCACCATCGCCAAGTGCACCGAGGACTTCGACCGTGGCCAGTTCAACACCGCCATCTCGGCCGTCATGGAACTCGTCAACGCGGCGAGCGCCTACCTCAACGCCACCGAGGATGCCGACCGCGACAAGGCGCTGTGCTACGGCGTGGCCAAGGACATCGTGAGCGTCCTGGCGCCCATCTGCCCGTTTTGGGCCGACGAGCTGTGGCACGAGGCACTCGGCTGCGAGGGCAACGCCTATACCGCCGCCTGGCCCGAGTTCGACCTGGCCGAGTCCATCGAGGACACCGTGCAGATCGTCGTCCAGGTGCTCGGTAAGGTCCGTGGCCGCATCGATGTCGCCCGCGATGCCTCCAACGAGGAGATGCAGGCTGCCGCCGAGGAAGCCGTTGCCAAGTGGCTCGAGGGCAAGACGGTCGTCAAGGCCATCTGCGTGCCCGGCAAGCTGGTCAACCTTGTCGTCAAGTAGATGCCGCGCGCATAGTTGACGCACGAAAGACGAGGGGCGATTCCGCTCGGGTCGCCCCTCGTTTCTCACTTGCCCTCCTGGGTGCCTGCGGTCAATTGTTCTATTCTTGTGGAGATGCTGTGGGCACGCTGACCTGCGAATTTCCGTATCGCTTGCACGTTTGTGCAGGTATTGGTATAGTTTGCTTGCAAATGAAGTTGTAATTGAAAGAAGTGGGGTTTCGGCCCCGCTTCTTTTTTGTATGGATGGAGGTGCCGCAATGGTCAAGACCAAGACCGAGCAGGCGATTATCGACGCGCTCGAGGCCGTCGCTCCCCAGCACGATGTCGACATTGTCGACGTGGAGCTCGTGGGCGCCACCAAGGCCCCCTGCGTGCGCGTGCGTATCGAGGGTGCCGAGGGTCAGAGCCTGTCGCTCAACGACGTCACGGCCAATACCAAGTGGGTCGGCGACGTGATCGAGGAGCTTGACCCCATCTCTTCGAGCTATACGCTCGAGGTGTCGAGCCCGGGCATGGCGCGCCCGCTGCGCCGCCCGCGCGACTTCGCCCGCTTTGTGGGCGAGGACTGCGAGCTTTCCTCCACCGCCACCGAGGGCCGTCGCAAGTATACCGGCAAGATTGCCGCCGCGACCGAGACCGACGTGACCCTCGAGCTCGAGGACGGCGAGTCCATCACCCTCGATTTCTGTGATGTTAAAAAGTGCAAGTTGAAGCCCACCTACGACTTCAAGCCCGCGAAGGAAGGAAAGTAACATGGCAGCATCCGACATGATGTCCGCCCTGATGGAGCTTTGCCAGGATAAGCACATCGACCAGCTCTATCTGATCGACCGCCTGGAGCAGTCGCTCGCCAAGAGCTATGCCGAGATCCTGCATCTTGAGTGGGGCGCCAAGGTGACCATCGACCGCACCACCGGTAAGATTTACGTTTACCGCCTGGAGCCGATCGACGATTCCATGGACGAAGAGGGCAACTTCACCGAGTTCGAGGAGATCGACGTCACCCCCAAGAACACGAGCCGCATCGCCGCCCAGCACGCCAAGGCCGAGATCAACGCCATCGTTCGCAACTCCGCCCGCGAGCAGATCTACGAGGAGTTCTCCGGCCGCATCGGTGACCTCATCAGCGGTACCGTACTGCAGTCCACGCCCGACTTCACCATCGTCAAGATCCGTGATGGCGTCGAGGCCGAGCTGCCGCATTTTGACCAGCGCCGTTACGAGAACGAGCGCAACGAGCGTCCGATGGGCGAGCGCTATCTGCACAACCAGCACATCAAGGCCGTGATCATCGACGTCCGCGACCCCAACTCCAACCTGCAGCCGGTTCGCGGCGAGCACAGCCGTCCGCCGATTGTCATCTCCCGTACCCACCCCGAGCTCATGCGTCGTCTGTTTGAGCAGGAGGTGCCCGAGATCTATGAGGGCACCGTCCAGATCAAGTCGATCGCCCGCGAGCCCGGCCAGCGCTCCAAGGTCGCCGTCCACTCGCTCGACGACCGCCTGGATCCCGTGGGCGCCTGCGTCGGCCCCAAGGGCAGCCGTGTTCGCGCCGTTGTGGGAGAGCTCCGTGGCGAGCGCGTCGACGTCATCCTGTGGGATGCCGACCCGGCCGTCTACGTTGCCAACGCCCTGTCGCCGGCCAAGGTCACCCGCGTCCTCATCGACGAGGAGAAGGCCTACGCCGGCGTCATCGTGCCCGACGACCAGCTGTCCCTCGCCATCGGCAAGGAGGGCCAGAACGCCCGCCTCGCCGCTCGCCTGACCGGCTGGCACATCGACATCAAGTCCGAGACCCTTGCCGCCGACATCCTCAAGAACGTCCCGGTTCACGAGGAGCCCGCCGCCGACCTGATCGGTGACGAGGAAGACGACGACGTCCGTCGCTGCGAGTACGTGTCCGAGGACGGCGTCCAGTGCCGCAACCAGGCCCGCCCCGGCTCCCGTTTCTGCGGTGTCCACGACACCGACGCCTTCGATGATGCGGAGGACCTGATCTAGCGCGCGGTCGCGCCGGGCGGGTCCCGGTGCATCTCCCACGCTCGTTCAGTCTCTAGGCACCCTAGGTGCCAGAAAGGGTAGGTGAAGTCATATGGCAAAAGTCCGTGTGTCCACCCTGGCCAAAGAGTTCGGCATGACCTCCAAGGAACTGATGGGTCATCTCGCCGAAATGAAGATTCCCGCTAAGTCCGCTTCCTCCGCCCTGGAGGACGCCTACGTCGCCATGGTCCGCAAGCAGCTCGCCCCGGTGATCGAGGCCCGCGCCCAGGAAGTCGAGGCCGCCAAGCAGGCCGAGGAGGAGGCAGCCGCCGCCGAGGAGGCAGCGCGCGCTGCCGAGGCCGAGCGCGAGCGCATCGCCGCCGAGAAGGCACGCGAGGAGGAGCGCCGCCAGTTTGCCGCAGCCCAGGCTGCCGAGGAGGCCGCCCGCGCCGAGGCCGAGGCCAAGAAGAAGGCCGAGCAGGAGCGCCTTGCCCGCGAGAAGGAGGAGGCTGCCCGCGAGGCCCAGCGCCGCGCCGTTCCCGCTTCCGACTCCGGTTCGCGCTTCCGTTCGCTGCTCGACCAGATCGCCGCACAGGAGACCGTGCTCAAGGAGAAGAAGGACGCCGAGAACAAGGCCAAGGCCGAGCGCTCCTCCGAGCGCGGTAACCGTCGCGGCAATAACGACCGTCGCGGTGGCCGTCGTAATGACCGCAACGCCGCCGATAACAATTCCGAGCGCAACGCCTCCGAGAGTCGTCCGCACAGCCATCGCACCAACGCCAGCAACAACATCGCTGCCGGCATGGACTTCCCCAACCCCGATAAGCAGGGTAAGGGCAAGAAGCGTAAAGGTGGTCACAACAACGAAGAGGACCACTACAGCCGCATGGCTCGCGAGGCCGAGGAGTACAGTCGCGAGAAGGTGCTCGAGGAGGCCCGCGCCGCCGTCGAGGAGGCCTCTCGCGAGTCCACCGGTCGCCGCAAGAAGCGCAAGGAGAAGCGCGAGCGCGAGGCGGCAAAGGCTCAGGAAGAGCGCAAGATTGAGGAGGCATTGGCCCAGGGCGTGAACCCCGAGGAACTCGATGCCATCAAGGTCTCCCAGGGCGTTACGGTCCAGGAGCTCGCCGAGGCGCTCGATGTTCCGGCTAACGACATCATCAAGCGCCTGTTCCTGCTGGGCACGCCGCTCACCATGACGCAGTCCATGTCCGACGACCTCGTCGAGCTCGTTGCCGACGACCTGGGCCGTCAGATCAAGATCATCACCCCCGAGGAGGAGAACACCTTCTCGTTCTACGACGATCCCGCCGACCTTAAGCCGCGCGCCCCGGTCGTCACCGTCATGGGTCACGTCGACCACGGCAAGACGAGCCTGCTCGACGCCATCCGTCACACCGGCGTCGCTGCCGGCGAGGCGGGCGGCATCACGCAGGCCATCGGCGCTTCGCAGGTCATGATCAACGACCGCAAGATCACCTTCATCGATACCCCCGGTCACGCGACCTTTACGGCCATGCGTGCCCGCGGCGCCAAGGTGACCGATATCGTCATCCTGATCGTGGCTGCCGATGACGGCGTCATGCCCCAGACCATCGAGTCGATCAACCACGCCAAGGCCGCCGGCGTTCCCATCGTCGTCGCCGTCAACAAGATCGATAAGCCGGGTGCCAACCCCGACCGCGTGCGCCAGGAGCTCACCGAGTACGGCATCATCCCCGAGGAGTGGGGCGGACAGAACATGTTCGTCAACATCTCGGCCAAGCAGAAGATCGGTATCGACGACCTGCTCGAGACCGTGCTGCTCCAGGCCGACGTGCTCGAGCTCAAGGCCAACCCCGACACCTTTGCCTCCGGTAACGTCCTCGAGGCCAAGCTCGACAAGGGCCGCGGTTCGGTTGCCACGGTGCTCGTGACCCGCGGTACCCTGCACGTGGGTGACACGCTGGTTGCAGGCCTCACCTATGGCCGTGTCCGTGCCATGCTCGACCCCAAGGGCCACGCCGTTACCGAGGCCGGTCCCTCCGACGCCGTCGAGATCCTGGGCCTGCAGTCCGTCCCCAACGCCGGCGATGAGTTCCGCGTGTTCGAGGACGAGCGCGAGGCACGTGCGCTGGCCGACGAGCGTTCGCTCAAGGCCCGTATCGAGGAGCAGAGCCGCGTGAAACACGTGACGCTCGAGAACCTCTTCGAGACCATCGCCGACGCCGAGGTCAAGGAGCTCAACCTGATCATCAAGGCCGACGTCCAGGGCTCCATCGAGGCCCTTCAGGACTCCCTCGACAAGATGGATCAGTCCGAGGTGCGCATCAACACGATTCACTCCGCGGTCGGCGCCATCAACGAGACCGACGTCGTCCTGGCCGACGCCTCCAACGCCATCATCATCGGCTTTGGTGTGCGTCCCGACGGCAAGGCCCGCTCCGCCGCCGAGCGCGAAGGCGTCGAGATCCGTTGCTACGACGTCATCTACAAGTGCCTCGAGGAGCTCGACGCTGCCCGCATCGGCATGCTCAAGCCCACCGAGGTCGAGGTCTCCACGGGTTCCGCGACCGTCCTGGACACCTTCAAGGTGCCCAAAGTCGGTATCGCCGCCGGTGTCCGGGTCGAAGAGGGCGAGATTGCCGCGACCGATTCCGTGCGCCTGGTGCGCGACGGCATCGTAGTCTTCAACGGTAACATTGCCTCGATGCGCCACTACAAGGACGAGGCCAAGAGCCTCAAGAGCGGCTCCGAGGGCGGCATTGGCCTGGAGAACTTCCAGGACATCAAGCCTGGAGACACCATTGAGGGCTACCGCATCGACCAGGTTGCCCGTACCGAGTAGGGGGTAGCGCTATGAAGCAAACGCAGGCAACCCGCCGTCTGGGCGAGCAGCTTCGCGAGAAGCTCGGTTATATCCTGCTCTTTGAGGTTTCCGATCCGCGCCTCGACCTGGTCACCCTGACCGCGGTCGAGGTCGCGGTGGACCGTTCGTTCGCGCGCGTGTACGTTTCGTGCGATGCGAGCCGCTACGACGAGGTCATGGAGGCGCTCGCCAGCGCCAAGGGCCGCATCCGTAGCCTGTTGGCCCGCTCGCTCGATTGGCGTGTTACGCCCGAGCTCGATTTTCGCATCGATCGCTCGACCGATGAGGCCGAGCGCATCACGCGCGCGCTGGAAAACGTTCCCGCCACGCTTGCGATCGAAAAGGACGAGGACGGCTATCCAATAGCGGATGCCGCCCAGGAGGCAGCTTTAGATGAGTAATTCCGCCGACCTCGCATCGTGCGAGTCTGCAGATATTCAGCGACACATCCTCGAGCTCATCGAGGGTGCGTCCTCCATTGCGATTTCGGGACATACGTCTCCCGATGGCGACGCCCTGGGCTCCGTACTGGGCCTGGGCCTCTCGCTTATGAAGTTCTATCCCAACAAGGACATTGCCCTGCTGCTTGCAGACGATGATCCGGTTCCGCGCATCTACCGCTTTATGGAGGGCGCCGACCGCCTGATGCCCGCATCTGCGTATGCCGGCAATCCGAACCTGTTTATCTCGGTGGACGTGCCGGTCGTCGAGCGTCTGAACAACTCCGCCGAGGTGCTCCGCCGCTCGTCGCATGTGGTGTGCTTCGATCACCATCCGGCGCGCGAGGAATTTGCCGAGCTGAGCCTGAGGTGCGTCGACGCCGCGGCCTGCGCCATGATCATCGACCGCTTTTTGGATAATTGTGGCATTGTGGCGCGCGATAGTGTCGCGACCTGCCTGCTGTGCGGCCTAGTGACCGATACCGGTCGTTTTCAGTACCAAAACGCCGATGCCGCTGCGTTCCATGCCGCCTCGCGCCTGGTCGCGCACGGTGCCGATCCGGCGCGCGTTGCGCTCGAGGTCTACCAGAGCATGCGCTTAGAGTTCTTGCATCTCAAGTCCATCGTTATGGGCCGCATCAAGACGGTGGCGCATGGTCGCGTGGCATATAGTTATGCGTACCAGAGCGACCTCGAGGCCTGCGGCGTCACTTCGGACGAGTGCGACGGCCTGGTCGATGTGGTGCGTTCGGTGATGGGTGTGGAGGTCTGCCTGTTCCTGAAGGGCATTGAGGGCGATACCAAGGTACGCGGCAACCTGCGCTCCAAGGGCGACCTCAATGTTTCCGAGATCGCCGCTGCTTTTGGCGGTGGCGGGCATCCCGCGGCCGCCGGTTTCTCTAACAACGGAACGATTCTCGAGACGCTCACCGCGGCACTCCCCATGCTGGCCGAGCTGGTAGGGGAGGATCCCGCTTCGGTGACCGTCGAGCTCTAACATTTTGGATGGTACATGGCTCGTCGTACGCCTTCTCAATTGAATATGCTGCTCGCCGTCGATAAACCGGTGGGCTGTACCTCCCACGACGTGGTTTCGCAGTGCCGACGCGCCCTCCATGAGCGGCGCGTCGGCCATGCCGGTACGCTCGACCCCATGGCCTCGGGTGTCATGGTGGTGGGCGTGGGCCAGGCGACCCGTCTGCTGGGCATGCTGACCCTCGATACCAAAAGGTATGTCGCCGACATTTCGTTTGGCGTCGAGACCAATACCGATGACGCGGAGGGCGAGGCCGTCCGCACGGTGCCCGTTGCCCCCGAGCTGCGCGATCTCGCTTACGCCCGTGAGCAGCTGGCCGCTATGCTTGGCCCGCAGTTGCAGGTGCCGCCTGCGTTTTCGGCCATCTCGGTCAATGGCGTTCGCGCCTATAAGAGTGCTCGCGAGGGCAATGCGCCTGCCTTGCCTCCGCGCCCCGTCGAGGTCTATGCCGCCGACCTAATTGCCGTGAGCGGCGAGGGCGATACGTGCGTCTGGACCGTGGCGTTTTCGGTAAGCAAAGGCACCTACATTCGCGCGCTCGCTCGCGATCTGGGTCGCGCCTGCGACAGTGCCGCGCATATTTCCGCCCTGCGCCGTACAGCCTCCGGCGTTGTTTCCATCGGTGCCTGCCATGCGGTCGAGGAGCTTTCCGCCGAGTCCGTTGCCGGCTTTGCCTTAGATCCCATTGCTGCACTGGGTGCCACGCGCGTCGACTTGCCGGGCGATCTTGCCGACGATCTGCTGTGCGGACGTCGTATTCCTACTGAGCGCGCGCTTGCGGGCTTCGATGTGTCGAAGGCGCCGTTTGCGTTGGTACTCGATGGCGGGCTCAAGGCACTCGCCCGTATCGAGGGCGGTCGCTTTGTGATGGAGCACGTCTTTCCGCAGGCGATCGGCGGTGTTCGATGATGCTGGCGCCTCACGAGCTCGCGCGTATCTTTTTCGCGGGTGAGTTGGATGAGGCCCGTACCGTTTCTGCCGCTGCATTTGATGATTGCGCGTGCCTGGGTGCCGCGTCGATCGCCATCGGCGTGTTCGACGGCGTGCATCGGGGGCACCACAGACTGATCGACGCGGTCGTTCGCGACGCACGCGCCCGCGGCTGCAAGGCGGTCGTAGTCACCTTTGATCCCGATCCGGATGTCGTGGTGAGCCCTTCGCCCGCTCAAAAACTGATGACGACGGCCGACCGCCTGCATGCCCTGGCTCAAACCGGGGTCGATGCGGTGGTGGCCGTTCCCTTTACGCCTGCGGTGGCGGCACTCGACCACGTGGGCTTTCTTAAGCTTGTGTCGCACGTCGTCGATATCCGCTCGATTCGCGTGGGCAGTGACTTTAGGTTGGGACGCGGCGGCGCCTCGGGCGTTGCCGAGATGCAGGTATGGGGCGCCGAGCACGGAGTTGACGTCTATGGCCACGAGTTGCTGTGCGTCGATGGACAGGCGATCTGTGCCACCCGTATTCGCCAGGAGCTGCGCCAGGGTCATGTTGAGCTTGCCGCCGAGCTGCTCGGCCGCCCCTATATGCTGCGAGGCGTCGTTGCCAGCGGTCGTCACCAGGGCTCCGACATGGGTTTTCCCACGGCAAACATCCAGGTGCCCGATGGCATCCAAGTGCCTGCCGATGGCGTCTATGAGGGTCTGGTGCTGGTCGACGATACCGTATGGCCTTCTGCCGTCAACGTCGGCCTGCCGCCGACCTATGCCGATGATGCCGCCTCGGCGCATCTCGAGGCCAACTTGATCGGGTATGCGGGCGACCTGTATGGCGCCTCGGTGTCGCTGGCGTTTACGCGCTGGCTACGTCCGTCTCGCGTGTTCGATTCGCTGGACGAGCTAATCGCGACCGTCGAGGGTAATATCGAGGATATTCGTCACAACTTGGGTGAGCAGGGGGTGAGCATCCGTGATTAGCGATGAGGAGAAAGACCAGGTGCGCGCGGCGTCCGACCTAGTTGCCATCGTGCAGGAAACGGTTGAGCTCAAGCCCCGTGGCCATGAGTTTTGGGGTTGCTGCCCCTTCCATGGCGAAAAGACCCCGTCGTTTCACATTATCCCCGCCACGCAGGTGTGGCACTGCTTTGGCTGCGGTGAGGGCGGCGACGTCTTCACCTATATCATGAAGCGCGAGAACCTGAGTTTTCCCGAGTCGATCCGCTATTTGGCTGATCGTGCGGGCATTGAACTGCACGATACCGGTGCACAGCGCGATCGCGGCACCAAGCGTGCCCGCATCTATGACCTGTGCGCCGAGACGGCTCAGTTCTACCACACCATGCTCATGCGCGGTAAGGACAGCCGTCCGCGCGAGTACTTTGCCAGCCGCGGTATGGGCGGCGACGTCTGTCGCCGCTACTGCCTGGGCTTTGCGCCGGGTCGCAACGCGCTGGTATCGCATCTGTCGCAGGCGGGCTTTACCCCACAGGAGATGATTGACGCCAATGTGGCCGTGAGCCGCGGGCGCGGACAGCTCGCGGACCGCTTTTACGACCGCGTGATGTTTCCCATTTTCGATGAGCAGGGTCATAACATTGCCTTTGGCGGGCGCATCATGGGCGATGGTCAGCCGAAGTACCTTAACACCGCCGAGACGAGCGTGTTTCATAAAAAGCGAAACCTCTACGGCTTTAACTGGGCCAAGGAGTTTATCGTCGCGCAGGATACCGCCATTGTGGTGGAGGGCTATACCGACTGCATCGCCTGCTGGGAGGCGGGGATCAAAAACGTCGTCGCCACGCTGGGCACGGCGCTGACGGAACATCACGTTAAGACACTCACCCGTTTTGCCAAGCGCATCGTGTATATGTTCGATGGCGACGCCGCCGGTCAAAAGGCCGCGCGCCGCGCGATTCAGTTTATCGAGCAGGATTCGATGGACCTGCGCTGCGTGGTGCTGCCCGACGGCAACGATCCCATGGAGTTCATCACGGCGCATGGTGGCGAGGCGCTGCAGGCGCGCATTGACGCGGCCGAGCCCCTCATGGACTTTGTGTACCGGTCGCTGCAAGAGTCGAGCGACATTACTACGCCGGGCGGCCGCGCCAAGGCGCTCGAGGATGCGCTGACGCTCATCTATCCGCTACGCGATAGCTACATGATCGATACGTACTTTATCCAGATTGCCGACCTGTTGGGTTTGGACTTGGAGACCGTGCGCGCGAGCTCGGGCCGTGTGTTTCGCGATGTCGCCAAGCGCGAGGACGCCGAGCGCCGGCGTGAGCAGAGCTACGAGCGTCAACGCGCGCAAGCTGAGCGCGCGGGCGGTTCGCAGGGACGAAGCTCGGGCGGTGGTGCGGCCGGTGCGCGCAGTGCCGTCCGTGGTGCCTGGGCCGCGGGTGCGACGCCGCCGGTGTCCGCACCGGTCGAGGAGGACCCGTACGACTACGTTCCGCTTGATGCCTATGGGGCCGCGCCGGTGGAGGTCGACGAGGATCTGCCGCCAATCGATGTTCCAGCGGGGATGGAAAGCGCTGCGCCCGCTGCCGATAGTTCAGGCGCGACGGCTGCTCCGTCGATGCCGATTGTTTTGACCGATCTGGAGCGGAAATCCCTGGCAGGGGAGCGCGAGCTGCTGACGATGCTCACGAGCTATCCCGACCTGTTCCGCACGTATGCCGACCGCATCTGCTCGATCGAGTGGGTGGATCCGCGCCACGAGTCCATCGCATGGGCCGTGTTGGCGACGCCGCCGGGCACCGACCCCGCGGCGTGCATGGATGCGGCGCGCGCGGTGTGTCCCGAGGCAGCGTCGCTTGTCAGCGCCGGTCGAATTTCGTCGACGAGCAAGCATCCTACCGAGACGAACATCGTTTTTATGCTCGACACCCTCGAGCTCTATACCATCAAGCGCCGCATGCGCGCCGCACAGGCCAAGCTGCGTCAGGACCGGTCGCTCGACGATGAAGCGCGCCGCGTGCTGACGATGCAGGCGATGCAAGATTCTCAGCGCCAACGTGAGCTTCAAAAGTCGATCGGTGGTGTGGCTGATCCGTTCAATTTGATTGGTTTGGAGACGGCGGGCGCCGAGCAGGCCTAGATGTTGTGGTCAACCAGCGTATTCTCGCCTATATCCAGTCCTCTTTTTGGGTATAGACGTCCATGTGTGTGCTAAAGTATTGAGTCCTGTGGACTATGAAGGGAGAATCTGTGCCAAAAAAGACTGAGAGCACGGGTACTGGGCTGGAATCCTACGTTGCAAAGCTCATGGGCAACGGCTCAAACAGGACTTCGGTAACCGAGGACGAGATTCAGGTCGCCCTGAAGGATATCGATGTTTCTGACGAGCAGCTCACCGCGGTGTATTCCGCGCTGCGCAACAGCGGCATCCAGATTATCTCCGCGAGCGGTAACGACGACGCCCCCATGGACGTCGACGATGACGATAATGATACCGATACCGACGATTTCGATGATGACGACGAGCACGATTCCGGCTCGCTCGATGATCACGAGCTCAAGATGGCCCGTCAGGCCGACGCCGAGATGGGTTCTTCCAAGAGCAAGAAGAAGCGCACCGTGCGCACGTCCCGTTCACGCTCGCGCGTGCGTGGCATCGATGCCTCCACGGTGATGCTGACCGGCGATCCGGTCCGTATGTACCTCAAGGAGATCGGCAAGGTCGACCTGCTGACCGCCTCCGAAGAGGTCGATCTGGCCATGAAGATCGAGGCCGGTCTCGAGGCCACCGAGAAGCTCGAGGCCGCCGAGGCAGGCGAGCTCGAGCTCACGCGTGCCGAGATGCGTCGTCTTACGCGCATTGAGAACGTGGGCCTCGAAGCCAAGCAGGCACTCATCAGCGCCAACCTGCGTCTGGTCGTCTCCATCGCCAAGCGCTATGTTGGTCGCGGCATGCTGTTCTTGGACCTGATCCAGGAGGGCAACCTCGGCCTGATTCGCGCCGTCGAGAAGTTCGACTACCAGAAGGGCTTCAAGTTCTCCACGTACGCCACGTGGTGGATCCGTCAGGCCATTACGCGTGCCATCGCCGACCAGGCCCGTACCATCCGTATCCCCGTGCACATGGTCGAGACCATCAACAAGCTCGTCCGCGTGCAGCGCCAGCTCCTTCAAGACCTGGGTCGCGACCCGACCCCCGAGGAGATCGGTGCCGAGATGGACATGAGTGCCGACCGCGTCCGCGAGATCCAGAAGATTTCGCAGGAGCCCGTGTCGCTCGAGACCCCCATCGGCGAGGAAGAGGATTCCCAGCTGGGCGACTTTATCGAGGACTCCCAGGCTATCGTTCCGCCCGATGCCGCCAGCTTCTCCATGCTGCAGGAGCAGCTCACCCAGGTGCTCGACTCGCTTGCCGATCGCGAGCGCAAGGTTATCGAGCTGCGCTTCGGTCTTGTCGATGGACATCCCCGCACGCTCGAGGAAGTCGGTCGCGAGTTTGGCGTCACGCGCGAGCGCATCCGCCAGATCGAGTCCAAGACCCTGGCCAAGCTCCGCCACCCGAGCCGCTCGAGCAAGCTGAAGGACTATATTGAGTCTTAGTAGTTACGTTGAGTCTTAGTACGGCGTTTCCGTTCCGGCAGTTAGGGACGTTCCTTTTCTGCCGGCATTTGGGGACAGTCCTAGTCGTTGGGGACGTTCTTGAATGACTGGTCGTTTAAGAACGTCCCCAATGACTAGGTGGTTGATTTCCGATCTCAGCCGAACACATTGAGCAAATAGGCCGTTCCCGCAGTTAGCCGAACGCCCCCGCGGCCCC